>NZ_JAVRCS010000017.1:0-137003 GCF_034530635.1 Nostoc sp. EspVER01 | reverse complement strand
TACGTGCTATGGCCCTTATTCAATCAGCGCTCTAGCCTCTTTGTCACCCCGTCAGCCTTCGCAGTTATAGCAATTCGATTTGAGGCGTGGGGTGGGCATCTTGCTCGTCCCTTGTATTTCCGGGCGGGCAGGATGCCCACCCCACAAAAATAGTAAAATCATCCCGCAAATATGCAACCCCCGATTTGATTACTGAATCTAATGTGGAGGCAGGGAGTAGAGACTAGGGAATAGAAAGGAAGAAGTTTTATAATACGATCAGATTTAAGTCGTAGGATTTTAATTGCTTGACTTGCTGGAGATATTTTTAATTCTGTGATTTTAAGAGTTTTAACTTCTAAATCCTAACTTTGTTTGTATGCCAGAACAACAGCAGTGGACTATAACAGCAACTGAACAACCACCAGAGTGGTTTATCCAAGCAGTGAAACAGTATACACCTGCATCAAATGGACTGTATGCAGCGCAGTTGTTGTGGCAACGGGGTATTAAAGATCGTCAACAATTAACAGCTTTTATCAACTATAAAGTTTATCAACCAGCAAGTCCCTTTGAGTTTGGGCAAGAAATGCATCTGGCGATCGCACGGTTGCAACAAGCATATAATACTAAAGAAAAGATTGCCATCTGGGGAGACTTCGATGCTGATGGCATTACCGCCACATCTGTACTTTGGGATGGATTGGGGCAGTTTTTTGCTCAAAATACTCAGTTAGTTTACTACATTCCCAATCGTCTGAAAGAATCCCACGGACTTAATAATCAAGGGATTGATAACTTAGCAAAAGAAGGTTGCAAATTAATTGTTACTTGCGATACAGGTAGCACAAATGTTGAAGAAATTATTTATGCTAAACAGCTAGGTATAGATGTAATAGTTACAGACCATCATACCTTACCAGCCGAACGCCCACCTGTTGCAGCGATTATCAATCCTCGCTATTTTCCAAAAGAACATCAGTTATTTAATCTTTCTGGGGTGGCGGTAGCTTATAAGTTGGTGGAAGCACTATATCAAAGCTTGCCCAATGTTGCTAGATATCCGTTAGAAGATTTATTAGATTTAGTTGCAGTTGGATTAATTGCCGATTTGGTGCAGTTAAGTGGAGATTGCCGTTACTTGGCACAGATGGGAATTCAACGACTACAAGAAGATTTTAAACAGCCAGCAGCAGCGCGGCGGCGTCCAGGGGTGGGGCGATTATTAGAATTGTGCCAGAAAAGTGGCGATCGCCCCACAGATATTTCTTTTGGTTTGGGGCCAAGAATTAACGCCGTTAGTCGTATCCAAGGTGATGCTAGTTTCTGCGTGGAATTACTAACTAGTCGGGATGTCAAACGTTGTAACGAACTCGCCGAAGTTACAGAACTCGCTAACGCCCGCCGCAAATCTTTACAAAAAGATGTGCAAGCACAAGTGGCGCAAAAACTTACTCAATTAGATTTATCAACCACCAGCGTTATTGTCTTAGAAGATGCCCAATGGCCTGCGGGTGTATTGGGCTTAGTTGCGGGACAGATAGCACAAGAAACTGGACGCCCGACGATTTTGTTGAGTACGGAAAGCGCAGAGGAGCAGGGGAGCAGGGGAGCAGGGGAGCAGGGGAGCAGAGGCGCAGGGGAGCAGGGGGGCAATTCTTCTCCTCTGCCCCTCCGCCCCTCCGCCCCTCTGCTTGCAAGGGGTTCTGCTCGTTCGGTGAATTCTGTCGATTTATACCAACTGGTGAAAGAGCAAGCACATTTGTTACATCGCTTTGGGGGACATCCCTTTGCAGCGGGTTTGAGTTTGTTGGTGGAGAATATTCCTTTATTTACAGCGGCGATTAATCAGCAGTTGCGGCAATCTTTGGGTAGTACAACTCTAACGCCAACTGTGCAAGCAGACTTGACGGTAACGGTAGCAGATTTTGGGAAAGAGTTATTTTTGGAACTCAAACTCTTAGAACCTTGTGGAATGGGTAATCCTGTTCCGAAATTGCTAATTCAAAACTGCTGGTTTGAAAATTCTTGGCATCGTAATCAGCAGGATTGGCAAGGGAAAAAGGTACAGTACATTAAAGCTGAGTTTGATATTCGGGATGATTCTAGCAGAAGTGCTTTTCCTGGCTTATGGTGGGGACATTACAAAGATGAATTGCCTATAGGAAGGTGTGATTGCATAGCAGAACTAGACTATAACACCTTCAAAAAACGTTATGAAATCAGATTGATTGCCGTGCGTTCTTCTGCTAATTCAGCACTCAACACTCAGCTATCGCTAACACCCTTCATCCTAGACTTACGGAATCAGGAACACTCAGCAACTCAGCACTCAGCACTGATTATTGAAGATTGTCCCACAAATTGGGATGATTTACGTATGTGGTTGCGGCGATGTTTGGCGAGTAGCCGCTCTACGTCTGGGCTTGAGAATCAGCAACAATTAGCGATCGCTTGGTCTAAACCTAAGCACCAACCACCTAATCAAATTTGGCTGACTCTTGTCGGAATTGCCAAATATCTCAGTCGCACAAATCAACTAGTTACCCGCGGACAACTTTTAGAGAAAATCGGCATCAGCGACCAAACCTTACTTGTCGGCATCAAAGCCTTAAAATACTTAGGGTTCACAGTTCAACGACAAGACCGTTCTTTACAAATTACCTGGAATCCAAACGATAGTGTAGAAAACCTTGCTGACGAAGCAGTTGCACGATTTTTAGCTGCTGTCCGAGAAGAGCAATTTCAGCAACAGTATTTTGCGGAAGTTCCTTTATCTACGATTGTGGCGATCGCCAGCTACGACAGTAAATAATTTAAAGGGTTCACAGCGTTTGCTACACAGCCTCTTTCCCCCTGCTCCCCTGCCCCAACTCATTACTCATTACTCATTACTCATTACTCATTACTCATTACTCATCTGCCCTCCTGCCCCCTAAAGTCTTTAGCAGGACACGATACAAGTACTATCGGTTGCGAACCCTGAAGTTAAAGAGGTGTCCCCGAAGGCTCTTTCAGCCTATTGTTAACAGTTTTTCCTTCTACAAAACCATCTCGACCTGTAATCAATCTGGAGCGACGATTACGAGTAATATAATTCCATCCCCACTGAATTGCTACTACTACTTTAGTGTCAAACTCGATTAAGAAGTAGATGTGAATTACTAGCCAAAAGAGCCAAGCAATGAAACCTTTGAGTTTGACTAAGCCTAAATCTACAACAGCTAAATTTTGCCCAATCATTGCCAATGTACCTACGTCATTGTAACGAAACTCTGGCAAAGTCTCACCTTTAAGCCTACGTTTAATGAGTTTTGCTACATACTCTCCTTGTTGTTTGGCTACAGGTGCAACACCAGGTAAGGGTTTACCATTTTGATGGGAAAAGTTGCCTAAATCTCCCACTACAAAAATGTTGTTATAACCCCTGATAGACAAGTCTGGTTCTACAATCACACGTCCAGAGCGATCGCACTCTACACCTGTACTTTTTGCTAGGGCTTTCCCCATCGGCGAACCTTGAACACCTGCTGCCCACAAGATAGTTTTTGAGGTAATTTCTGTCAATTCATCGCCTTGTTTGAAAGTAACGATGTTACCTTCAATATTTGTCACTCTGGTGTTGGTGTAGACAGCCACACCCAATTTTTGCAAAGATTCTGCTGCTACTTTCGATAATTCTGGTGAAATGTGTGGGAGGATGCGATCGCCACCTTGCAATAGTAAAATTCTCGCTTCTGAGGTATTGATACTGCGGAAATCTTCTGTGAGAGTTTGGTATGCTAATTCTGCGATCGCGCCGGATAATTCTACACCGGTAGGTCCACCCCCGACAATCACAAAAGTCAACAAAGCACGGCGAATTTCTGGATCGGTTTCTTTTTCTGCTGCTTCAAATGCCGAAAATATCTGGCGACGCATTTCTATAGCATCTTCAACAGTTTTCAAGCCAGGAGCAAATTCTTTCCAGTTATCTTTACCAAAATAGGAATGGTTAACACCTGTGGCGACAATTAATGTGTCATAAGGTACTACTTCATCACCCAAAATAACTTGTTGCGCTTTTGGATCAATATCATTTACCTCTCCCAACAGCACTTTTGTATTCTTGCTTTTGCTGAATACAGATCGCAATGGTGCAGAAATATCAGCAGGTGATAGCGTACCTGTGGCAACTTGATATAAAAGCGGCTGAAATAGGTGAAAGTTACGTTTATCAATGAGAGTAACATTTACATTTGCTTTCTTCAAAGCTTTTGCTGTATATAGTCCACCAAAGCCGCCACCAACGATAACAACCCGATGTGGTGCATTCTTTTCAAGTGAGACTTCCATAAGAGATATTTCCTTGTGTTAAGAACTTGTAACTATTCTTAACAAAGATGTAACAGCTTTATGATGATGGTTGCTGTCTATTTAGAACATTTGAAAAAATGATGAAAGTAGTCAAAGTTAGTTTTTATATCAAGTCCGGCTAATTTAGTTATGATTCCCACAGTCATCGCACCCCTCCCCGCTTGCGGGGCTACGGTGTACACACAAGTCTATATCTTTCTTTATTAATGAATCTCGCACTGTGTTTTTATCCCGCCTCGGAATGAATTCCGAGTCTCATAGCCCAAGTCCACTGAAAGTGGACTGAATTAATTATTTAGTCCACTTTCAGTGGAGTTTCGCTATCAGCCCAGAACTTCAGTTCTGGGCGGGATATGGGTGGGCGTGACAGTTTCACTGTAGAGAATTTTTCGACTTGTGTGTACACCGTAGGCTTGCGGGGAGGGGAGACAAAGCATAGCTTTGGCGGGGGTGGGGTGGATCGAGCCGCTCAAAATGTGCTTTGAATAATTCCGCCATCTACTTGCAGCATGACTCCGTTCACAAATGAGGCTGCTGGTGAACTCAGAAATACCGCAACATTGGCAAACTCTTCTGGTGTCCCCATACGACCCAAAGGGACTGTCCCATTGATTCTAGCAATTTCTGCTTCTTTCGTTTCACCACTTTTAGCAATGCGGGCATCGATCAATTCTTCCACCCGTTCTGTATATGTCCAGCCTGGTAGAATACTGTTGACGCGAATTTTATCGCTACCCAGTTCTT
Source organism: Nostoc sp. EspVER01 (assembly GCF_034530635.1). Lineage (NCBI taxonomy): Bacteria > Bacillati > Cyanobacteriota > Cyanophyceae > Nostocales > Nostocaceae > Nostoc > Nostoc sp. EspVER01. The sequence continues at coordinate 131,924 of NZ_JAVRCS010000017.1, read as the reverse complement.
GGCTGAGAGTTTTCGTTAAACCAATCACTGCTAATCGAATGGAATTAGATAAAACCAGATTTTGGACTGGTTGTTTAGTTGAGGTTGAGGTGATGGTCAGAATTGCTGGTGCGGTAGATTGGCGTAAGTGAGGTAAAGCGTACTTTACCAGACGTACCGCACTCAGCAAAGTCAAATCGAGCGAAGTTTCCCAAGTTGCCAAATCAATATCATCAAAAGTGCCAGCAGGTGGTCCTCCGGCGTTGGTAACGAGGATATCCAACCCGCCGAATTTTTCTACTGTGGCGTTAATTACTCGTTCAATATCTTCTTGACTAGTAACGTCCGCACGCAGAGATAGCACTTCTGTACCTGTTTCGCTTGCAATCTCCGCAGCAATTTTGTCAATAAACTCACTGCGGGCGCAGATGACAACTTTTGCACCCTCACGGGCAAATTGCCTCGCTGTAGCTTTGCCCAAACCTTTGCTAGCAGCTGTCACTAAGGCGACTTTGCCACGGAGTTGCAAATCCATAATCTTGATTCTTCTTGTTTACAGCAATTTGAAGCCAAGGTTATTGAGAGCTTCACGCAAGCGATCGCGTCCTCTCAATGATTCTACAGTGGCGATGCGCTGGGCTGAGTGTTCTGACCAATCGCCAGCAACATTCATCTTTTGTTCAGTATAGAATTCTTTGATGATGTCGTTGTAGTGAGCGATCGCTTCTTCTTGTTCTGCCAATTTATAGGTTTCACGATGCAGCACAGCTGACTGGGGCAACCTTGGCTTAATTGCCGCTTCTACTTCAGGATTCGGATAGCCTACACACAGCCCAAATACAGCATACACAGAGGAGGGCAAATTTAAAATCTCCGCTACCTCTTGTGGGCGGTTCCTGATTCCACCGATATATACTGTTCCTAAACCAAGTGACTCAGCTGCAACTGCTGCATTTTGCGCCGCTAACGTTGCATCAATTGTCGCCATCACAAACATTTCCAAATATTCCAGCGCATCATGAGATATGCCGCGACTGTCAGCAACATGACTTAGACGCGCCAAATCTGCTAACCAAACCAAGAATAAAGGAACCTGCTTAATATGTGCTTGGTTTCCCGCCAGCTTGGATAACTCCTCTTTGCGCTGTTGATCTTCGACTGCTACCACACTCCAGGTTTGCAAATTCGAGGAAGTAGATGCAGATTGGGCGGCTGCAATTAGCAACTCTAGAGTTCCCGGTGGTAAAGGCTCGGCTAGATAAGACCGAATTGAACGGTGAGATAGTAGTGCTGTTAAAGAATCATTCCATGCAATTTCGGGGTTGAAGGGAATTTCACCGTAACGCGATCGCAGTAGTTCTGTAGGATTAGTCATAATCAATTCCAGGATTCAAAATTCAAAAATTGTCAGTTGTTTTATTGCTAACACCAATTTCATTTTTGTTAGTATCGTTTGGTTTTATTCTGCCAACATACTTACACCCGATTCATTGTACTTCTTGGCATTGTAGGGAAAAGGAATAAAAAACCTTTTCCCTTTAACCTTTCCCCTTTTCCCCCTCTTGCAAAAATATATTTTTGCAAGAGGTCTATTGTACTAGTTTAAGTTTTTGGTGAAAATGCTGCATATTCTTCTTTTGTCAACATTGCATCCTTTACATTTACCTCTTTGGGAATTAACTTCAATTTGTAATATGTATCTGCAACACCTTGTTGTAGATTTATCAAATTGTCGTCAATTGGTACAATCCCAAAAGTCCGCCTATTAGTTGCTTTTTTCATCGTTTCCAAGTCAATTCCTAACACAGGTGCAAGAGTTTTTGCTACCTCTTCTCGATTCTGTTTAGACCATTCTTCAAGATTTTTAATTTCCTCCAGTATTGCCTTGACAGTTTGAGGATTTTCAGTGACAAATTTGCGAGTCATCAAATAATATCCTCCCTGTTTATTAATTCCTGTGCCATCAATTAGGACTCTGGCTTTAGTCGCCTCTTGAGCCGCTGCATAAAATGGGTCCCAAATTACCCAAGCATCTACACTCCCTTTTACAAATGCAGCACGGGCATCAGCCGGAGCCAAATATTTAGGTTCAATATCTGTATATTTCAATCCAGATTTTTCTAAAGCTTGGACTAATAATAAGTGGGCACTAGATCCTTTTTGAAAAGCGACTCTTTTGCCCTTCAAGTCAGTAACTTTTTGAATTTGTGAATTTTGAGGAACAAGAATTGCTGAACTAGCCGGAGTAGCGGCAGTACCAACAACATAAGTTAGTGATGTCCCCGCTGCTTGGGCAAATATTGGCGGTGATTCTCCCACAGGGCCAATGTCAATACTACCCACATTCATGGCTTCTAGTAGTTGTGGCCCCGCTTGAAATTCAGTCCACTGTACAGTGATACCTTCTGGCGCTAAACGCTTTTCTAAAACACCCTTAGTTCTAAGCAAAACGGTCGTTTTTTGATAGCCAAATCTGACTACTGTTGCTTTACTGGAAGTAGAATTACCCTGAGATGTAGCACTGAGATTAGGTGCATTAACAGTCGGTGTCGATGAACAAGCAGCAAATAGCAAGCTCAGACAAAGACCTGTAACAAAAGCCCCCACTATTGGCAAAGGAAAAGAAAAGAATAATTTCTGTTGGTTGTTAAACGGGATATTCCTGAATTCTATCAACGATATCCACTTGGGAATTAAGCGGCGAAAGATTTGGTTAATCATCAAAATGATTTCTCTGAACTATAGCAATACTATAAACTTATAGGTTTACCGGAGTATATAAATAAAATTAGATAATTTAGTAGATATAAATGACATCACAATAGCGGGAAGTGGGTTAACTTGATACTTCCCCGCCTATTATCCCAATGCCAAAAAACACAGTACTAATTTAGTAAATCGGGTTCTTCGCGCACAATCCGGTCGTAAAGGGGCTGGAAACTGAACCATCCACTTACATGTGACCCCACTTGAGTTTGTGTTAAACGGGCTGTTTCGTGTTTGATAGCAGTAGGTCTACCCGCAGCTTCTGCCAACAGTTGACCTTGGCACGATCGCTCTAAGCTAATGTACCAGAAGGCAGCTTCATCGACTGTATGTCCCACAGTTAAAATACTATGGTTACGTAGGATTATGGCTTTCTTTGGCCCCAAAGTTTGCGCCAATCGCTGACCTTCAGAAGTTTCTAAAACAACACCTGTAAAATCGTCAAACAGGGCATGGTCTTCGTAAAAAGCACAAGAATCTTGAGTCAAGGGGTCAAGAAGACGCCCCAAACTAGACCAGGCTTTACCATAAAGTGAATGGGCGTGAGCTGCTGCGATGACATCAGGTCGAGCTTCATGAATCTGAGAATGGATGGCGAAAGCAGCTTGATTTACCTCAGCATCGCCTTTAACCACCTCACCTTCTTTGTTAACTAGAATCAGGTCAGAAACTCGGATATGACCGAAGTATGCCCCGAATGGATTGACCCAAAAATGGTCTGTAAACTCAGGATCGCGAGCCGTAATATGGCCTGCGATTCCCTCGCTGAAGCCAAACTTACCAAACAGGCGAAAGGCAGCGGCGAGGCGTTGCTTACGGTGCAGGCGTTCGTCTTCAACTCGCTCGAAAACTGGGGGTTTTGGTCTAATATAATTGGCCATGTTCTTTTTCCTCCTCTTCTTTACAGGGAGCGTTGGAATATCCAGAGCGAAAGGATTTGACGCTGTGAGATGCTGGGATGAACTGGTGACGCAAGACGCAACCAGTATCATTACCCAAGGTATGAATGGATACAGATGCACTCTGAGATGTGGTTTTGACGGCGTGGATATCACCATCTGGGGGTAAGAGACGGTAGATATCCCCTGGTTGAAGGCTACGCACTTCAGTTACTTGTAATTGTGCGTGTCCTTCGTCATTACCGCTATCTACACGGCGATAGACTGTTTCTTCTTGATTACCCTTGTATAAACCAATCAATCCCCAAGCTAAATGATCGTGGACGGGAGTCGTTGAACCTGGGGGAATCACCAAACTGAATACTGACAGGGAACGGTCTTTAGCACGATAAAGCAGCCACTGACCAATACCGCCACCCATGCGGCTTTCGGGATTGACTTGGGCAAACTCTTTCGGTAGCCATTCCTGTTGAGCAAGCAGTTCTTGAAAATAGGGTTCTAGTCTAGCGAGAGTTTGGGTGCGATCGTCAACAGTGCTAGCGCTAATTTCCCGCACTGTTGCGACAAAGGATCGTAGTTCTTGGCTCTCAATAAACCATTGGTCTTCTGATAACGGTTCTGAAATAGTGTGGTTCGTCATCTATATTCCTCTGTTGAGGAGGCGACTAAGATTAACTAATTACTAATTCGTAATTCGTAATACAACTCTTGGAGAGGCTGCGCCCGAAGCGTAGCTATGCCGCAGGCTTTACGGCTACGCGGTAGTTGAGCGAAGTCGAAACTCAGTACAAGTTCGTAATGAAGAATTCAATTACGATTTATTTTAATACCAGGATGAATTTTAAAGCCAAGTTGCTCAAGTTTTAGATGAGAAAGGGACTCCTTCAGAATGATAGTAAAAGGATATCGCTGGAAGACAGTAGCTTTACCTTGTGACAATAGCAGCCTAGCATGGCTGATGCGTACTGGATATAACGGTTGTCTGTTGGCATCGAGAATGAATACTTTAGTCATACAATTTTAAATTTTAGATTTGCGATCGCCAGATTGATAATTGGGGACTGGGCACAGGAGTTTTTATTGGGAAGCCTCTTAGCTATATTAATTTCTATAAGTACTGCAAGTCGGTCGGATAACCGTTGAATTAACTACAAGCAGAAATTATCACATACAAATTTAAAAAGCAATAGGCTAGCTGTTAGGGTAGATAAAGCTATGCTTTATCTCTTTGGGGTTCTTGGGATTTCAAGAAATCAAGCTGATATACAGCAGAATTCAGGAGTAAAACGGGTAACAGACTTAGCTTGTGTACCTCACCGACTTGAAATCTGCTGTAATATGACTAGTCAAAATGGCGTAATTGCTTGTAAATGCAAGGTTTTTTCTAACTGCGGATGCTCGAAGCGAAGTTCTCTGGCGTGTAGATGTAACCGACTGGTAACTGCACAGCATCCATAAAGGCGATCGCCTAAAATAGTTATCCCAAGTCCTCGTGTATCAGCAGCATGAACCCTCAACTGATGAGTGCGTCCTGTTAGTGGTGTAAATTCTACGCGGGTATAATCTCCTTCTCTCGCCATTACCTGAAAGTGTGTCAAGCTGGGCTTACCGTGTTGCCAATCAACTTTTTGCTCAGGGCGATTTTCAGGATCTCCCCATAATGGCAGTTCAATTTTACCTTGCTCAATTGTCAAAACACCCGAAAGTATGGCTTCATAAACCTTGTGAATCCGCCGTTGCTGAAACTGCTGGCTGAGTTGCCGATGGGTTTGACGATCGCGTGCTAACAACAAAATCCCAGAAGTTTCTTGATCTAGGCGATGCAGAGATATAAGCACCATACCATCAGGTAACAAATTACGTAAGCGACTCAAAACACTATCTTGGCGATCGCGATAACGACCGGGTACTGAAAGTAATCCAGCAGGTTTGTTGACAGCAATCAGCCATTCATCTTCATAAATAATCGGTAAAGTGACCTCTCCCCAAACCCCTCCCCTATCAGGGAAGGGGGCTGGGGGGTTAGGTCTTAACCCTGAAAGTAAAAACCCCATTAATGGCTGACATCGCTCGGCACAGGCTCCATAAAACTCTCCTTGAACTTTATCCTGATTTACGGACGACTCACCCCACCAAAATTCTGCCATTGCCAATGGTTTGAGATTATGTGTTGCTGCATAATGCAGCAGCTTTGGGGCACAACAGTCTCCTGTACCAGTGGGCGAACCTCCTGGCATCAATTGTTGCAATGATTGCGATCGCCCGGAAAAATTAGTCAGACTGTAGCTAGCGTGCATTTGAGCTTGCAATTGACCAGAAAGTGCTTTGCGCCGTTGTTTCAATTCGCTAATTTGCGCATCCGCCGCTGCAATTACCTTTTGTAGGGGCTGTAATACAGCATTTTGCTGGCGTTTAAGTTGTCGTCGCTCAATTCCCTGCTGACGACTCTCTTCGTCAAGTTGTTCAAGGGCAATAGTAAGCGCTTCGGGAGTGAGTGTATTGCAGATTAGCTGACGTTTTTCTTGTCGTTGATGTTTGCAATAGCGATGGCGATCGCTCATTGCTTGTAACTGCTGCTCAAAGTCATTAAACAGGATTTCATACTGCTGGCGTTCGGTTAGTTGCTTCAAGGTAATAATTTCTTGCTTAATCGCGTCCAACTGTGCCAAAGTCCGGTTTTCCTCGAAAGCAACTTCATCTCGTCCAGGAATTGGCGGCACCCAGCCTTCAACCACACTGCAACTATTCAAAAGACCAGAAAAAGCTTTTAGTACTCGTTGTTCGCCATTAGGCAGTTCAACTAATAGTATTCCATACATCTTCCCTTCACGAGAATAACAGTCATTCTTGGCAAGATGTTGCATTAGTCCGTGGGCGATCGTTTCGGACATTGAAGTGCGGGGTAATTTTAGGCGATCGCCACTTTGCGGACAACGCCCTTCGTACCAATAGCTACAAGATGAGTTGGCGATCACAAAATCGCAGTCGATGAAATCTGAAAGTGGGTGCAGAACTACCATACAAGGTATGATTGCAAATCTAGCCGATCTTTCTAAATATATATAGCGTTTATGTAAGAAGTCTATTAGACTTCTTGGCATTGTGGGGAAAAGGGTAAAGGTATGAAATTTTTCCCCTTTAACCTTTAACCTTGCCCCAACATCTTGCAGTTACTTTTGCAAGATGTCTATTTGTGTTTAGTGCTTTTGGCAATTTGGCATCCAAAGTTTTTCTGTTGCAGTTTTAATTTATATATCAACAGGGTTACAGGGACATTGAGAAAATTCTCCAAGGGATTAATTCCCGTCTCAAAATCCCACCCAATGGCCAGTTGTTGACGTTTACGCTCTCCGAACCACCTTAAGGTGGATGCAGCACAAGCGTCACCGCTTCTCTACGAGACGCTGCACGAACACCACAACTGGCTAGAAATCAAACAGAAAATATATAGTACAAATACACTGGCACAGATTTAATACCAGTTAAAAAAAAAGAATGCGACAAATAGACCAATTTGTAGAGACGCGATTCATGAGCCAGCGCGTTGCGGGGGTTCCCACGGCAGTCGCTCATGGGGGGAACCCCCAAGACCGCGCTGCCTCCCCGTTGTAGCGACTGGCGTCGCGTCTTCACCCAAGGATGTGTTGCAATCATTAATTGAATTGGTATAAGTTGGGGATGGCAGTATTTGATTCTGTAGTTGTCTAAGTTTATGTCAAGCTAAGTTTTGCGGACAGTAGCCCAATCCACGGATATAACTTTGTCGGAATATTTCAATTTCATTGGGTTGCGGTCTACCATGAGAAACTACGGCTACCTTATAGCGTTCCATAACATTAATTGCTGATTCTCCAGCTTCCAAACTGCTCAGAACATTACTTATGAATTCGGGTGGTGAGTAAATAATTCCCACTTCGCTCAAGAAAGCTTTAATATCTTTATCTTTTTGTTCCGGTACAAAAGATTTAATTTTGACGTTGATTACCCAACCATGAAATTGATTAAGTACAGTAATAAATTCCACATAAAAGTCATTCCTACTAAAATATTCCACAACCCGCAGTGTCAGACTAGCATTGGCCAAATAGTATAGGTATTGCATAATTTCTAGAGCAGAATTGAGACTTTCAAAAAATAATCTATAAATCTAAAGATTTAATGAGGATTATAATTTTTTACAGACAAAATAATTAGATAAATTTCTCATAATCCAAGTAAAGGGAAATACTACTTTATCTATTAAGGTTTGCAAAGAAATATGTCAGATTACAAAATATAAATTAACTTGTTGTGTTGTTTGTAACAATATATTAAAATTATACAAAAGTTTGACCACGCAGAGGGTGTATCCTGCGATCGCGAAGATGCCATAAGCATCTTCTTTTGATACGACTTATGAAAATTTTGTTGGTAGAGGATGACGTATTACTGAGTACAGCACTCTTCGAGTTGTTGAGTGCAAATCGTTATACTATCGACATCGCAAGCAATGGACAAGCGGGATTAGAACTAGCGCTATCGACTGAATATGAGTTGATTTTGCTGGACTGGCTAATTCCGAAACTGGATGGGATTACCTTGTGTCGGCAACTGCGATCGCAAGGCTACTGTAAATCTATTCTGTTGTTAACAGGGAAAAATTCTAATGCAGATATTGTGGCGGGGTTAGATGCCGGAGCAGATGATTACGTCATAAAACCCTTCGACCCAGAAGCATTACTAGCCAGAATTCGCTCTTTATTACGACGCAATGGGGCGATCTCATCATCCACATTAACCTGGGGAAATCTCTCTTTAGATCCAAGTGCCGGCAGAGTAACTTGTAATGAGCAGGAAATTCTCCTCACAGCCACAGAATACAAATTGCTAGAGTTGTTTTTGCAAAACCCAGACCGGATCTTTAGTCGTGCAGTAATTCTAGATCGGCTTTGGGGATTTGGGGATGCACCGACTGAAAATGCAGTTACGACTCATATTAAAGACTTGCGAAAGAAACTGAAAACAGCAGGTATAGCAGAAGAATTTCTAGAAACGGTATATGGTATGGGCTATCGCATCAAGCCTCCACCTAGTTGCTCCATCTCTGTTGGGGAAAAGAATCAAGATGGCAAGAAAAAACCCAGCCCCAAAGATATGACTTCTGTAAATCGGGTGCTGGAGCGATTTCGTAATTCCTTTGTTGGACAGGTTGCAGTGCTGGAGCAAGCAAAAACCGCACTCTTGGCAGGGAATTTACATGAAGATTTACAGCAGAGGGCATTGCGTGAAGCCCATAAGCTAGCAGGTTCAATGGGGTCGTTCGGTTATCCAGAGGGTTCCCGGCTCGGACGGAAAATAGAACATTTGCTGCTTGAAAATTCCTCCCTATCTCCAGAGCAAATCTCTAATTTCTCGCAACTGGTAACAGCATTACAGCAAGAGTTAACCAAGCCTGCTGTCACTTCCACTGCTCCAAACGTCCCGATGAAGCAAACTCATCGGCTGTTAGTAATCGATAATGATACTATGCTGACACAGCAGTTGCAGGCAGAAGCCGATTCATGGGGAATCAGGATGAAGGTTGCACCAAACTTAGCAACCGCCCGATCGCTTTTTTCGCTAGCAAATCCTGACGCTGTTTTACTGGATTTGAGTTTTACAGAAATAGAGGAAGACGGATTAATATTATTGAGCGAGATCGTAGAGCGATCGCCAAATATCCCAGTAATTGTTTTTACCGGACGAGATACCCTAGCAGATCGACTGAAAGTATCGCGTTTAGGAGCTAGACAATTTTTGCATAAACCGGCGACAACCGAGGAGATTTTTCAAGCGATCGCTCGTGTCTTACCTCAACCGAAAACTTCCGAAGCCAAAGTTTTAATCGTAGACGATGACCCTGTAATACTGGCTGGATTATCGGCGTTGTTAACTCCTTGGGGGCTGGAAGTAATCACCCTCTCCCAATCACAACAATTTTGGAAGGTGCTGATTGCAACATCTCCTGATTTGGTGGTGCTAGATTTAGAAATGCCGATAGTGAACGGGTTAGAGTTGTGCAAAGTCGTGCGCCAGGATGTCCAGTGGGGAGATTTACCGATTTTAGTAGTTACAGCCCATACCGAAGCAGAATTTCTTCAGCAAGCTTTTGCTGCCGGAGCCGATGATTTTATCAGCAAGCCAGTGCTAGGGCCAGAACTTGTGACACGGGTACTGAGCCGCATTCAAAGAACGCGTTGGCGCTCTCAGGCAGGGAGAAGTAAAGCATGATGAGAAATTATCAGCAATTATTAGCCTACAGTGTGGCTATTGGTTCAGCTGCGATCGCCCTGCTGCTGTCACTCTGGTTAGAACCGCTTATTTCCCGAACCATTGGTGCTTTTTTCTATATAGCTATTATTGTCAGTACTTGGTATGGTGGCTTTCGGCCAGGGATCGTTACACTTGTCCTTTCGACAGTAGCAATTGATTATTTATTGATGCATCCGCGATCCCAAATCTGGCTCGGTCAACCAGAAAAATTATTGCGGCTAAGTATCTTTTTACTGGTTGCCTTGGTGATTAACCTAATCACTAGCAATCTTCAGTACAGCAGACGGAAGATTCAACAACTCAATCAACAATTGTCTCAAGAAAATGCCGAACAACTGCGGATGGCTCTTAACGAGCGCAAACAAGCACAAGAAACGCTGCAACAGCAATTTGAGCAACAGCGCTTAGTGATGGAGATGACCCAGCGTATCCGGCGATCGCTAAATTTACAAGATATCTTGCAAACTACTGTCGATGAAGTGCGGCAATTTCTGGAGTGCGATCGCGTCACTATCTTCCAATTTTATCCAGGTTGGGGTGGAACGATTATTGTTGAGTCTGTTGCACCAGAATGGATGGCTCTTTTACCACTCCAAATTCATGACCCTTGCATTGGTGAAGAGAACGTCGAACCCTTTAAACAAGGCTTAGTCACTGCGAAAACTGATATTTATACTGCTGGAATTAGTCCCTGTCACGTTGCATTTTTAGAAAGTCTCCAGGTGAGGGCAAATCTGGTCGTTCCCGTTTCCTTGGGAGATGAATTGTGGGGATTATTAGCTGCTCATCAATGTAAGGCTCCTCGTGAGTGGCAATCTTCAGAAATTGCTCTGTTGCGGCAATTAGGAGCGCAGGTAGGCATTGCTATCCAGCAAGCAGATTTGTTCAAACAGTTACAGACAGAACTAACAGAGCGCAAACAGGCAGAAATTGACCTACAACAACTGAATACCGAACTTGAGCAACGGGTGCAAGAACGCACTGCCCAACTGACAGAAACGAACGATCGTCTGCGAAAAACAGTGATAGAGCAGCAACAAACTCAACTCACACTTTTAGAACAAGCGCAAATGCTGGAGCTTCAGGCTGTAATCACCCGAAATATGGGGGAAGGCATTTGCTTGGTGAGAATTGATAATGCAATCATTGTCTATGCCAATCCGAAATTTGAGCAGATGTTTGGCTATGACTCTGGTGAACTCAACGGCCAACACGTTTCGATTATCAACTATGTCACCAGATCGGTAACTAATGAAAATGTAAATCAAGCCACTCTGTCTACCGTTTTACAAAATACAGAAGCTACCTATGAAGCCCAGAATCTTAAAAAAGATGGTACGCCATTTTGGTGTAGTGTGACGGCTTCTGTATTCAGGCATCCCGATTACGGCGACGTTCTGGTTGCGGTTCACCAAGATATCACTGAGCGCAAAGGCATCGAAGAAGCTTTACGCGAGAGCCAAGAAAAGTTTCGTCAGATGGCAGAAAACATCCAAGCAATATTTTGGATCAAAGATATTCGCAATCAACAAGTTCTATACGTGAGTAATGCCTATGAAACGATCTGGCAAAACAGTTGTGAAAACTTGTATCATAACCATTCAAATTGGTTAGATGCAATTCACCCAGAAGATCGTCAGCGGGTCGAAATTGAATTCATTGAAAAGTTCAGAACAGGGCACTATGATAACAAATATCGCATTATTCGCCCTGATGGTTCAATTCGTTGGATTCGCGATCGCGCATTTCCGATCAAAAATGAACTCGGCGAGTTAGTTCGGATTGCTGGGATTGCCGAAGATATCACTGAACTAGAACAGATTAATTTGATCAAGAGTGAGTTTATTGGCATCGTTAGTCATGAACTCCGCACTCCCTTAACTGCAATTCGTGCAGCACTAGGCTTACTACAAACTGGTATCTACGACAAAAAACCAGACAAATTTAAGCGGATGATTGAGATTGCAGCCATCGATAGCGATCGCTTAGTGCGTCTTGTTAACGATATTCTCGATTTGGAACGCTTAGAATCGGATCGAGCTGTCTTAGAAAAAACCACCTGCAATGCGGCTGATTTAATTCAACAAGCAGTAGCCGTAGTGCAAGCGATCGCTAATCAGCAAAATATTACTTTTCAGATCCACCCTACCAATGCTCAAGTTTGGGCGGCTGCTGATGCTATTGTGCAAACACTCACCAATTTGTTAGGTAATGCAATTAAATTCTCACCTGCCGATTCTACTATTACTCTCAGTGTCCAACAGCAAACAGACCGCGTACTATTCCAAATAACGGATCAAGGCCGAGGTATTCCAGCAGATAAGTTAGAAGCAATCTTTGGAAGATTTCAGCAAGTAGATGCCTCTGATTCTCGCACCAAAGGCGGCACAGGCTTGGGATTGGCTATCTGTCGTAGTATTATTGATCGGCACGGTGGGCAAATCTGGGCTGAAAGTACTCTTGGTGCTGGCAGCACGTTTTTCTTCACTCTACCATTGCCGGGAAATTAGGCAGGGGGGCAGCACTTCTCTGCGAGACGCTGCGCGAACGGCTCATTTCGGCTACGCTCAATGACCAATGCTCAGTGACCGAGGAGCAGGGGAGAATAATAAATGACAAATGACAAATGACAAATGACTAAAAAATTTTTAATTGTGGATGATGAAGAACGAATCCGCGAATTAGTACAAGCTTGTTTAGAAGACTTGGGAGGATGGGACACCCTGACTGCTGTATCAGGGTCAGAAGGACTAAAAATCGCCCAGACAGAAACCATTGATGCCATTCTACTTGATGTCTCTATGCCTGACATGGATGGCTTTGCAGTCTACGAAAAACTTCAGGCAAATTCAGCAACCCAAGGGATTCCAGTGATTCTATTAACAGCGAAAGTCCAAGGAAGCGATCGCGCCCGTTTTGCGCAGATGGGAATTGCCGGGATTATCACCAAACCTTTTGAACCCACCTCTATTTGCAACGAAGTTAGTGAGATTCTGGGGTGGAACGATTAATAGTGAAGTTTGGTAACAAAATCTATATCTTTATTAGTTTTTTATTTTTGTAATGTATTTTTTTTGATTACAGATAAAAGATTTTTATCTGTAACTAAGAAAGGTATATGAAATCAAATGAACATGCTAGAGGAGGTAAATATAATCGGCAAAACGATATTGCTCATTGATGATGAACTGCATGTCCGTGAGACAGTAAAATTTTGCCTCCAAGATTTAGCTGGTTGGAATGTGGTGACAGCAGATTCTCCATTAGAAGGATTGCAGAATGCAGTACACCATACTCCTGATGCGATTGTATTAGATATCTCAATCCGCGATCTGGCTAGTTTTGAGTTTATGAATAAACTAAGAAGTCATCCAGAAACTCAAGCTATTCCTGTAGTGTTGCTCAGTGCGAAAGCGCGATGGTTGGATTCGCAAATTTTGCGACAGTATCAAGTTGCAGGTGTAATTCTTAAACCCTTTAATCCAGTTACCCTCCCGGCTCAAGTTGCTCAATTGCTGGGTTGGAATTTTACTTGACTAAAAAATTAAACAAGAATAGTTATTACTAATAATAGCAATCTTAAATTATTAGTAATAAATAAAATCGCTGCAACACTTATAGATAATTATTTTTTGCCTATACATTTTATCACGTTTCAATTTGGATTGCTACAGCGGATTTCAAGGAAAGTGAAGTACACAAGCTAAGTCTCAAAGCCATGTATAAAGCCTGTTTTACTTCTGTTAGCGCAGCCCATTCTGACTCCTGTTAGCGGTAGCGGGGCGTTTAGCCCATTCTGAATTCTGCTGTATATCAAGTTTAAGCTTAAATTTAACTTAACGTTTTAGGTAATTTGGCATAAAATTAAATACTAGAGAAAAATTTTACATCTAGCTAAGTGCATATACATAGATTATTACTATGCTCTTCAATCGTCTATCGGGTTCTGAAATTGATTTAAAGCAAATCCTCGCTCAAATTAGGATGCTGGCCGATCAAATTCATCAGTCACTTGAAGTGAGTGAAATTCTCAAGATTATTGTCAGCGAAGTTAGAACAACATTAGAAAGCGATCGCGCCATTATCTATCGTTTTTTGCCGGATGGAGATGGAATCATCGCAGAAGAATCTGTAAGTAATGGATGGAAATCGATTCTAGGGCAATTAATTTACGATCCTTGCTTCAATGCGACATGGGTAGAGCGATATCAAGATGGAAGCGTTGGTGTTATTGAAGATATTCATACTACAACCCTTGACCCTTGTTACAAAAAACTATTAATAGACTTGCAGATTCGAGCTAATTTAGTAGTACCAATTTTAGTAAACAATCAAGAACTTGATGGAGTTTCTAGTACATATCCTCATTTATGGGGTTTGGTAATTGCTCACCAGTGCAGTAGCTCACGTAAATGGAGTTCTTTAGAAATTGAGTATTTCCAACTGATAGCCGCAGAGTTAGGAATCGCTCTTGGGGAAGCAGAACGCCATCAGCAAAAGGCTACATCCTCCCAACAACTAACGCTGCAACTCAATCAAAACCTGAAAAATTTGACAGTTCAGCCAAAGTTGAAGTCAATCAAAAGAACTCTGTATCAGAATTTTAGAGGTTCCATTATCACAAAAACAGCATTGCCAAAGAATATATCAGTTGCAGACTTGATTGCATTTGACCGATTACAAACTCCAGTTTGGATTTATGATATTCAAAACTTGCAGATGTGGTGGGCTAATCAATCCGCTCTGCATATTTGGAATGCTGAAAGTCGAGAAGAATTGCTCAGTCGCAACTTCAGTGATGTTTCTCAGTTTACTCACACTCGAATGCAAAGCTATTTGCAAGAATTTCAGCAAGGGAAAACCATCACTGAAAACTGGACATTTTACCCAGAAGGAAAACCTATTTCTCTGCGCTGCATCTTTTCTGGAATTCAAATTGAAGAAGGACGAATGGCGATGCTGGTTGAAGGATCAACAGAAATTATCAATCAGATCGATCGAGAAACACTCAGATCAATTGAAGCCCTACGTCACACCACAGTAATGATCTCGCTTTACACGATGGATGGTGTACCTTTGATGCAAAATCCGGCAGCCCTGCGCTGTTATCGGGATACCCTGTACCCTAACTCGTCAGATGAGAATATTTTCCTGAGTCACTTTGTTGACAAGAGTGTTGGACAACAAGCTATGAAAGCGATTAATTTCAGTGAGATGTTCAGCATAGAGGCTCAGGTGTTCACCACTGAAGGGATTCAATGGCATGGGGTGGATATACGATGCACCCGCGATCCGGTAACGGGTAACTCCATCATCCTCGTCAACGAAAAGAATATTACCAAGCAACAAGCTGCACTACAAGAACACCAGCGTGCAGAATCAGAATTGCGCTGGCGGGAAGCTTTACTGCGTTCCATGACTGAAACTTCTTTGCTGGGATTTTTTGTTGTTGACAATCACACCGATGAAATCCTTTATTTCAATCACCACTTCTGTAAAATTTGGGGCATAGAACATCTAGAAGACCAAATGCGTTTGGGTGCTTTAAAAAATAATGACATCATTCCTGATTGCATATCTTCAATTGTCGATGCATCGGCATTTGTCGAATCCTATAAACCGTTGCAGTCTGAAGAAAATCGTTGCACGATTGAGGATGAAATTTTATTTGTCGATGGGCGAACGATTCGCCGCTTTTCCAGTCAAATTCGGGATACTCAGGATCGATACTTTGGGCGGTTATACATTTTTGAAGACATCACTCCTCGTAAACAAATCGAAGCCGCACTCAAAACCAGTGAAGAAAGATGGCAGTATGCCTTGGAAGGAAATGGCGATGGAGTTTGGGATTTAAATGCTGAAACTAACGAAGTCTTTTTTTCCCGACGATGGAAAGAAATGTTAGGGTTTGCAGAGCATGAAATTGGAAATACCCTCAGTGAATGGGAACAGCGGGTTTACTTAGATGATAAAGCGAGGGTTTACGAGGAGATTAGCAAGCATTTGTCCGGTGAAACCCAACAATATGTCAGTGAATATCGGATTAAGTGCAAGAATGGAACCTATAAGTGGATTCTAGATCGGGGTCAAGTTTCGAGTCGCTCCAAGAATGGTTTTCCCCTACGGATGCTAGGAACTCATACTGATATTACTGAACGCAAGCGTATTGAAGAAGCGCTGCGAGAAAGCGAACAACGCTATCGTTCCGTAATTACAGCGATGGCAGAAGGTATTGTCCTACAGCAAGCCGATGGACGCATTACCACCTGTAATGACAGTGCCGAAAGAATTTTAGGGTTAACAGCCGATCAAATGATGGGGCGAACTTCCATCGCTTTGCTATGGCGAGCGATTCATGAAGATGGTACTTCTTTTCCAGGCGAAACTCACCCCGCCATAGTCACCTTACGCACCGGAAAACCTCAATTTCATGTGATTATGGGAGTTCATAAACCTGATGGCAGTTTGACTTGGATTTCAATCAATTCTCAACCACTGTTTGAATCCGATGAATCAAAACCATCTGCGGTGGTGACATCATTTACAGATATCACAGACCGCAAACAAGCACAAATTGCCCTGCAACAGCAAACAGAACGGGAACGCATGGTTTATGCGATCGCTCAACATATCCGTAGGTCTTTAGACTTAGATGAAATCTTAAACACAACTGTTGCTGAAGTTAGACATTTTCTGCAAACCGATCGCGTCATCATCTATCGCTTTAACCGTGATTGGAGTGGTGTGGTTGTCACGGAGTCTGTAGCAGCAGGTTGGCAATCGATTTTGAATATGGAAATTACAGACAACTATTTTGTCAAAATACAGGGACAGTCTTATCAAGAAAGTACGCTCAGAGTTACTCCAGACATCTACACCGCCGGACTTGCCCCTTGTCATGTAGAGTTATTAGAACAGTTGCAAGTCAGAGCCAAGCTAGTTGTACCAATTTTAGAGGGCGATCGCCTGTGGGGTCTTTTGGTTGCTCATCATTGCAGCGCCCCGCGTCAGTGGCAACCTTGGGCAAGCGAACTGCTTCAGCAATTGGCAACACAGGTAGCGATCGCTATTCAGCAATCTGAACTTTATCAACAATTGCAGCGTGCCAACCAGCAGCTTGAAAATATGGTAATGGTGGATGAATTAACTCAAATCGCCAATCGCCGATGTTTTGATATTAAGCTTAATTCTGTCTGGCAATATCTTTTACGAGAACAAGGTTTTATCTCACTACTTTTATGCGACATTGATTATTTTAAACAATATAACGATACTTATGGTCATGCGACCGGGGATGATTGTTTGCGCTTTATTGCCCAAGCTATCAAACAAAGTGTCAAACGTTCTAAGGATTTAGCTGCTCGTTATGGCGGAGAAGAGTTTGTTGTTATCTTGCCTAACACTCCTAGTGATGGGGCTTTTCACGTTGCCCAAGAAATTCATAAAGCTATCCAACAACTAAATATTCCCCATGCTGCATCGCCTGTGAAGCACCACGTCACCTTGAGTATCGGAATTGCCACAGTGATTCCGACATCTAATATGGTTCCTTTGGATTTGATTGAGGCAGCAGATCAAGCCCTTTATCAAGCCAAAGCAAACGGGCGTAATCGTTCTTGTATAAATAGACTGTCTTAGAGAGTGAGCGATACCTGCGGTTCTTGCTACCCTAAGCTAATCAAGTAATTGTTAATATTTTCTAAAGTTTTTTAACTACCGTCATTTCTTTATTAGTTCTTTATTTTCTGTTTATAAATTAAAGCTGTTGGTAGTTAAGCCAAGAGCAAACTACTTATTTGTGTTTAACTTTTTTAATAAAACAACAATACTATGACAAACTGCCCTTGCTGTTCTAACCAAATGCTTCGTCACATTCGTTTACAAGAAACCTACTGGTTCTGCCGCCACTGCTGGCAAGAGATGCCTAACCTGAATTTAGATAGAAGTACTTTAAATTTGACTAGAAAAAACACATTATTAGCCAGAGAACCAATTTCAGTCAACCACAAACTTTTGAAAATGAACGTCAGAACAGAGCTTTGTGCCTGAGTAAATCAGGAAGCAAACACCAAACGAGCTACGCTTACGCTTTTAGAGGATGTTTGAAAAGTCTAATTTATTATTAACTGGCAATTGGAAATCTTGGCTACACAGGCAAAACCCTTTTTTGTATTAGTCTACGGAAGTGGAAGAGAGTTTGTGAAAGCTAAACCACATCTAGTTTGCATATCTAAAATTTATATAACTCTTGTGGGGTGGGCATCTTGCCCGCCGTAATTATGCAATTTAAATGTGGAACAGCTTATTACCGAATCCTATTCGCCCAATACTTTTTAAATATCCTCTAAAATAGCTAGATGTATCGTCTCAATACTGATTAATAAATTAAAAGATAATATCTCTATATTTACAGAATATTTTCAGTGAGTTAAATACACAATCTAAGTCTTAAAATCAACTATAAAGACTGTTGTGCTTCTGTTGCCGCAGCGAGGCACAAGCCCATTTTACCTCATGGATTATGAATTCTACTCTATCTCAAATTTATTCATAGAAAGATTTAAAAAAAATTACGATCTTATTGATTATTAGAATTTAGATAAGGAGCAATAAAGCGGCTTCAACGACTATCTTCTATCGCTTGTTCATCTGCTTTCATCGCTAAGGGAGACTGGATTATAACCACTCTCAATCACCCGAATATTAAATGACTCTTAAACCGTGTAATTAAGTACTCTTGCATTTTAGTTAAGTCTGATATCTTCTTGAGAACAGCTTTATTGTTGTCAGGTAGATTGATGAGTCGAATTAATGGATTTGTTGGGCGACGTAATTTCTTGAAATTCGCCAGTGTCGTAGGTATTGCAGCTACTACTTTTGGTGATAGCTTTTGGAATGCAGAGCAAACTGCTGTTGCTGATATTCACCCAATTAACCCTAATTCAATCAGTCCGAATGAAGCCATCAAACGATTGCTTGATGGTAATCAAAGATTTATCCATCAAAAACGTCAATATCCCGATCAATCACTAGAACGCTTACGATTAGTTGCGAAAGCTCAGTATCCCTTCGCTGCCATATTAGGCTGTGCAGATTCTAGAGTACCTGCGGAAATTGTCTTCGATCAAGGACTTGGAGATTTATTTGTCGTGCGAGTTGCGGGTAATGTTGTCAGTGACACGGTTATAGGTAGTCTGGAATATTCTACAGCAGTATTGGGTTCGCAGTTAATTATGGTTTTGGGTCACAGAAGATGCGGTGCAGTAGCAGAAGCAATCAAAAACGAACCACTTCCTGGCAGAATTGGTTTGATTATTGAGGGTATTAAACCATCTGTAGAAAGGATAAAGTTCCGAACTGGTGATAATATGCAAGATGCAGTTATAGCCAACATTCAGTATCAGACTGAAAAATTGCAGGAAAGCTCAACTATTTTAGCTAAATTGCTCGGTGAAGGTAAACTAAAAATTGTTGGTGCTTGTTACGATATTGACACTGGTAAAGTCAATATTATTAATTGAATATTTCACACCTTTTAAGTGTAGGATTCTTAGTTCAATGATGTGGGAAAAATGTTTTAGTTGATCTACGCTAACGCAAACTCACGAAAATTTAGAAATAAACTTAAAGCTTGTAACAAATAAACCCAGCAGGGACTATATAACAAGGCCGCCTGCCAGGAAGGTATAGTATATTCTGGCCATGTTTGATTGGTTAGCGCTTATTTGTAAAAAATAATTGCATATCCCTAAATACAATAACTAAATGCTTCGGAAAACACAGTTAAGAAAAGTTACTAAATAGGTTAATTTCCAATTAAAACCCAATAGGCTTGGGTTAAGAGATAAATCAAGACGCGATTTATCGCGTCTCTACATAAAAGTCTTGTTGCTCTATAGCAATCCTATTTGATTCGTGAAAAATTATAAATCAGAAAACGAACCGCAAAGTACGCTTTCGCGCAGCGTCTCGTCAGAGAAGGGCGCAAAGGGAAGAAAGAAGAAAGAGATATATAATTTTCACAAATGATTTAGGACTGCTATATCTGAACTGTATTGAATTAAAACCAACAATTTCCCGAATGGGGAGGGAGGGAAGACAAGGGAGAATGATTGAACAAATTTCTTCTTTGCCTCTTCCTCAATGCCCAATCCCCAATGCCCCATAATATAAGAAAGCGCTTCACACTTCTTAAATAATCAGCTTTATTAGAACAATGGCGAGAGACTTGCGGGGATTCATTAAAATTTTGGAAGAAAGAGGACAATTACGGCGAATTTCTGCTTTAGTTGACCCAGAACTGGAAATTGCTGAGATTTCCAACCGGATGCTGCAAAAAGGTGGGCCAGGATTGTTGTTTGAAAACGTCAAAGGCGCTTCCTTCCCGGTGGCGGTGAATTTGATGGGAACTGTGGAAAGGATTTGCTGGGCGATGAATATGCAGCATCCAGAGGAGTTGGAAACTCTGGGGAAAAAATTGAGTATGCTGCAACAGCCAAAACCGCCGAAGAAGATTTCCCAGGCGATAGATTTTGGGAAAGTGCTGTTTGATGTGGTGAAGGCAAAACCAGGACGAGACTTTTTCCCCCCTTGTCAGCAAGTTGTGCTTCAAGGTAATGATTTAGATTTAAATAAGTTGCCTTTGATACGTCCCTATATTGGTGATGCTGGCAAGATTATCACGCTGGGACTCGTAATTACCAAGGATTGTGAGACGGGTACTCCAAATGTAGGTGTGTATCGCTTGCAACTGCAATCTAAAAATACGATGACGGTTCACTGGTTATCGGTGCGGGGTGGGGCGAGGCATTTGCGAAAAGCAGCGGAACGTGGGAAAAAATTAGAAGTTGCGATCGCACTTGGTGTAGATCCTCTAATTATTATGGCAGCAGCTACACCCATCCCTGTAGATTTATCAGAATGGCTGTTTGCAGGACTTTACGGCGGTTCTGGTGTGCAGTTGGCGAAGTGTAA
This sequence comes from Nostoc sp. EspVER01, assembly GCF_034530635.1. Taxonomy (NCBI): domain Bacteria; kingdom Bacillati; phylum Cyanobacteriota; class Cyanophyceae; order Nostocales; family Nostocaceae; genus Nostoc; species Nostoc sp. EspVER01. The sequence continues at coordinate 111,015 of NZ_JAVRCS010000017.1, read as the reverse complement.
AACTGTAGATTTGGAAGTTCCCGCAGATTCCGAATTTGTCTTGGAAGGAACGATTACACCAGGGGAAGTTTTACCAGATGGGCCTTTTGGCGACCACATGGGTTATTACGGCGGCGTGGAAGATTCGCCGTTGGTACGCTTTGAGTGTATGACGCACCGGAAAAATCCGATTTACTTAACAACATTTAGCGGTCGTCCACCTAAAGAAGAAGCGATGATGGCGATCGCACTAAATCGCATTTATACGCCCATACTGCGGCAACAAGTATCAGAAATTGTCGATTTCTTCCTCCCAATGGAAGCTTTGAGTTACAAAGCAGCGATTATTTCCATTGATAAAGCATATCCGGGACAAGCGCGACGAGCAGCTTTAGCGTTTTGGAGTGCTTTACCACAATTTACATACACAAAATTTGTAATTGTTGTGGATAAAGACATAAATATTCGCGATCCGCGTCAAGTTGTGTGGGCGATTAGTTCTAAAGTTGACCCAGTGCGGGATGTGTTTATTTTGCCGAATACACCTTTTGATACGTTGGATTTTGCCAGTGAGAAGATTGGCTTAGGTGGACGGATGGGAATTGATGCAACTACAAAGATTCCGCCGGAAACAAATCATGAATGGGGTTCGCCTTTGGAATCTGACCCAGATGTGGCGGCGATGGTAGAGAGACGATGGGCTGAGTATGGTTTGGCAGAGTTGCAGTTAGGAGAAGTAGACCCAAATTTGTTTGGCTATGATATGAAGTAACCTACTATAGCTCAATACAGTTTAGATAGAGCAACAAAACCTTAATGTAGAGACGCGATAAATCGCGTCTTGAAGTTTATGTAGATTCGGAGATATCAATAAGATTTCAGCCTTGGGTACTGATGCCAGAAACTTAAAGAAATGATGACAAAAAAAGTGAAAAAGCCAGCATCAAATTTAGCGATCGGATTGGCATTCAGTTGTATTAGTGTGATACTCAATACTGGTATAGCTAGTGAAATAAGTTTAGCGAAATCAAGTGATTCTCAAAAGTGCGATATTTTTGCCTACGTCACCGATACAGATTCCCAAGGGTTAAATGTACGGAGTGGTGCAAGTACAAATAATGTAATCATAGGACAAATACCCATTAAGGAAACAGTTCAGGTTATTGGTGCTGCTGGAAATTGGGTGCAGATTACTAATGCTAGCAATGGTTTTCAAGGAACTGGATGGGTATTCGTGCCAAAGTTAGGCTTAACAACGCGGGGCTACGGTACTAACGGTGTGGATTTATATGCTAGTAGCAGTCAAAAAAGCCAAAAACTGAGAAGAATTCCTGCTAATACGGCTGTCAAATTGTTAGGCTGTCAGGGAGATTGGGCGCAGGTAGAATATCAAGGTGTTAAGGGTTGGTTGACAAGGGAAGATCAATGTGGTGCAGCCCTCACCAGTTGTTCTTAGAACCCGACTCCTAACTCACAAGTAAAGAGCAAGGGATTTTATACGAAAAAATAAAAATTGCGATCGCAATATTACTTCGGTTTTTCCTTAACGATTGATACATATTGCTAGAAAATTAAAGAGTAATTTTTGACATTGTTATTCTCAGAACTCTGAGAATAACAATGTCACGAAATCACGAAGAATGCCTTGCCCTACTTGAGCAAATTCGCTGGGGTGGAAAGCCAAAGTGCCCATACTGTGAATCAACCAACGCTACTGCATACAAGAATGAGCGTAGATATCACTGTAATGAATGCTTTACTTCATACAGTGTTACAGTGGGTACACTTTTTCACAAGACTCATGTAGAATTACAAAAATGGTTTGTAGCGATTCACCTTGTGCTAAATTATCCAGGGGGTATTAGTGTGCGTCAGCTTGCCAAAGAAATCGGGGTTAATAAAAATACAGCTTGCTATATGATTGCGCGTATTCGTATGGCAGCTAGTGAGGAACAAGGACTAATACAGTTCTTGGTAGAAAGGAATAAGATTTAGGCTAGTAACGCTGGATTTTGAGTCCTCAACATAAGTTTGACAAGATAACAATGCTTTTGAAATCATTGTTATAAGCTTTATCTAACGTTTAACAAACATTATTCTCTTCATAAAGGTATTTTTAATGTTTAAAGGACTATTTAAACGAACTACAGGAACACTACTTTTCATAGGTGTGAGTATTTTAATTTTTGTTGGAGGTTACTATATAGGTAGATTACCTGACGATCCTGGTAAAAATAACAAAGTTTCCGAGAAACAAAAAATACTTTTGCCTATTTTGATAGGCTATATTCCTATAGGTGTAACTGCTTTAGAATTCTTCATTAATTCAAGAGTAGATGAAGAATCAAAGAATAAAATAGAAAGCAATAAAAAAGAATGTGAAAGTAAAATAAAAAGTTATGCAATTAGCTACTTGCAAACAATTGATACAGCTGAAACTAAATTGGCAGGTAGGGATGATGATGTTTCTCTGCAAATCATAGGAGAATTCAGAAAGATTAGGCAGGTTTTTGAAGAATATATTGAGAACTATGATGCTGCTCAAGAAATTATTAAGTGGTTAGACGACGATAAAATGCGTCATGATTTAATAGTAGAAATAGTAGTTGTGATTGCTGAAAATAAGTATAATCTTACTCCTAATTCTACTGCTTACAAGAAGTTTGGAGAAGATATATCTATGTGTGTGAATTGGCTACGAGATAGTATTGATATCCTTGGTCATCGCAGAGTATATCGAGAAGAAATGTCTACAGCAATAACTTCAGGTCTGCGTTTTGCTATCTACGAAGATTCACTAAATTATGTCCCAACATATCTGAAAAAAAAAGAAAGCTTAACATGGAAGCATAAAATTTTGCTGGAATCTTATATTAAACACTTGTTGCAAAATTTGAAGCCGAGCTAATTCAATAGTCTTTTTATAGCTAAATCAATTCTATATTGAAATGAATTGACATAGGGTATATCTCTATTCATACTGCTAGTTTCTTCTTGGAACTCTTTTTCAAGTGTTTCTATTTCCTGCGTTACTTCTGATCTTACTTTTGATAATATAGTATTTATTTCTGAGTAAGGAGCTTCTTGTTTGTTAGATGTTATTAAAATTTCTTGGATTGTTTGAATTGTTTTTAAAAAGCTATCTAGAACCTCTAATGTGCTAACAGATTTTGGGTAATTAAGATTGTTAGATGCTGACATTTTTTATGACTACTTAATTTTTTGAATTTTTCTGAGCTTAAGCATTTATATTATTTACTCATTCTCAGATAGTCACTACCGCTAAGTAAGACACAATGATTTTATTCACTCACTGTCTGTAAAAATTAGTAAGATTTTAACTATCTGGGCTATATACTTGCTAACACTCATCTCCAACCACTACCCTCGCACCACCAACCCTAATCCTTAACAGCAACGCTAGTTAATCCTCCCAACGACCAAATATTTCGAGATACCAGAATATATCGGCGAAGATATTATCATTCCACTCACTGAGTTATGGAGTGATAAACTTCCTTTACAAAGCAACTTGTATCGACAGCCAATGCAGCTGTTGATATATTCCCTAGAATACTTCTGGCGCGATCGCACTTCCTCATCAAAAACCACATAATTAGCCCCCTCTCCTCGCTTGCGGGGAGGGGGTTGGGGGTGGGGTTCTATCTCTGCAACCAAGCCCCAATATCCTGCAACACCCCCTCCATCCTCTCCAGAACATCCTCATTTCTAAATCGCACAACCTGCAACCCCAAACTCTCCAAAAATTCTTGACGTATCGCATCTTCCTCTTGCGTGTAGTCGTGAATTTCGCCATCCACTTCCACCACTAACCGCGCTTCATTACAGTAAAAATCGACGATAAAACGGTCAATTGTTTGCTGACGGCGGAACTTGAAACCCAAAAGTTGCTTGTGTCTCAACTTTTCCCAAAGTAGCTTTTCTGCTGGAGTTGGTTCACACCGCATTTGTCGCGCTAATGGTTTAAGTTTTTTCCAAAGTTCGTGGGAGGTTTGCCAAGGGTATCCCGGAACCCCACCCCCTAGCCCCCTCCCCGCAAGCGAGGAGGGGGGACTGGAGTCGGTGAAAGGCTTGGGGTTTTGATTTTGGGTCATTTGACACTCTTGGAGTTAATTAATATTTCATGTATTATTCCCAGCGATCGCACTCTCCCAACTCCTCAAAACTCTGGCATAATCAGACATGGCTGCACCTTTAAAACTGATGTAAATCCTGCAAGCTAATTAAAAGGTTTACGCCGAATGGATATTTTAATAGAATAATCTCATCAAAAGATTCGCAGAAATATAAATGGACTGGATTACACTACTGCGATCGCTACAGTCTGATTTTATTAAAAGGTTAGCATCTGGTTGTCTGCTTCATTGTGAAACAGAAGGTCAATATAGTGAATTAACTATAATTTCTGGAGAGAGATTAAAGGTACTACGGGAGTTTTGCTGGCAGATGGCTGAAAAATATAAGCGTGTTTTACCAGTGCGTGATGTTTTTCTTAGCTATCTCAAAGGGAAGTTGGGTGAAGAAGTTGTCAAAGAACGTTTAGCTGATTTTATTACCGAAGTCGATTATGAAAAGCGATTTGGCGGCGATGGTAATATAGATTTTACGTTGACTTCTGACCCATCTATTGGTATCGAAGTTAAATCTCGTCATGGTCGCATTGACAGAGTTAGATGGTCAATTAGTTCTGAAGAAGTTGAAAAAAATGCAGTTGTAGTTTGCATTTTAATTCAAGAAGATGTGAGTGAAGCACAATCGGAGTATCACCTTTTTTTGGCTGGCTTTCTCCCAACCCGGATGATTAAGTTGAAGACTGGTAAAATTTCTTTTGGGATAGAACAATTACTATATGGTGGTGGTTTATGGTGCTATCTAGAACAGTTACAATCTTCTATAAATAATTCTTCTCGGCAACAACCATCTATTTATAAATATCTCCCGAAACAAGAAATTCTATCTAAGCCAACTAATCATCAGGTATTCAAATCTTCTTTTCAACCTGAATATCATAATGAAGATTTAAATATATTTTATGTAAAGCTGGGTGATGAATGCTTTCAAAAAGGAGAATATATAAATGCAATTACTAACTATAATCAAGCACTACAAGTTAATCAAAGCGATATTGACGTTTTATATTATAAACGAGGTTTAGCTCACTATCAAATAGGAGATTACGAAGCTGCGATCGCAGATTATTCTCAGGCAATCCAAATAAACCTTCATGATGCTAAATCTTACAATAAAAGAGGTTTAGCTCTCTATCAACTTGGGCGATTAGAGGAAGCAATTAATGATTATACTCAAGCTATTAGAATAAATCCTAATGTTGCCGTAACCTATAAAAATCGTGCTGAAGCTCGTTCTCATGTTGGAGATAACCAAGGAGCAATTGAGGATTATACCCAGGCGATTAAAATTAATCCTCATTATGCTGATGCTTATAAAAACCGTGGGATTACTCGTTATTTATTAGGCTCTCAGCCAGGATTTCCTCAAGCAATCAAGATTAATCCTCAAGATGCAATAGCCTATAAAAAACGCGGTAATGCTCGTTCAGATTTAGGAGACTTTGAGGGTGCAATTGAAGATTATACTCAGGCAATCCAGATTAATCCTAGTTATGCTGATGCTTATTACAACCGTGGTAATGCTCGTTCAGATTTAGGAGACTTTGAGGGCGCAATTGAAGATTATACTCAGGCAATCGAGATTAATTGTAGTTATGCTGATGCTTATTATAATCGTGGCAATATTCGTTTAGAAATTGCAGATAAACAGGGAGCAATTGAAGATTTTCAAAAAGCGGCAGATATTTATCGTAAAGAAGGTAAGCTTGAAGCACTCAAGGATACACGAGAAATAATATTAGATTTAGAAATAGAAGAATCATTAGATGTTTTAAACTTCTAAATAATTGCTATACGAAATAGCCTCCAAAGTTTGTTTGCTATCTGGCTGATTTACTTAATTTAGGCGATGTTATTACTGATGAATTGTCTATAGTATTTAACCTTAATCAGCAACACAAAAATTGGGACTATCGAGTGTTGTAAATGAGCGAACCTACCGTTTATTTTTTTTTTGATAACCATTAAAACAGTTATACTTAGTAAACTTAACATTAACGAAGACTCATACCGCAAAGATGAAACTTATTTCTGTAAACGTGGGACTACCGCGTGAAGTTACCTGGAAAGGGAAAACAGTTAGCACTGGAATTTTCAAAGAGCCAGTTAGCGATCGCGTCATGGTGCGCGTACTCAATTTAGACGGTGATGGACAAGCCGATCTCACCGTTCATGGCGGAGCAGATAAAGCAGTCTATGTATACCCATTCGAGCATTACGATTATTGGCGAAATGAATTGCCTGACACAGAGTTACCGCTAGGCATCTTTGGTGAAAATTTAACGATCGCTGGACTCAGAGAAGAAGACGTGAATATTGGCGATCGCTTTCGTATCGGCACTGTAAAACTGATGGTGACACAACCTCGCCTACCCTGCTACAAACTGGGCATTCGGTTTGGACGACCTGATATGGTAAAACGATTTCTCGCAAGTCGCCGCACCGGATTTTACTTTCGTGTTTTGCAAGAGGGCGAAGTTGGAGCCGGAGACACTTTAGAATTGGTGAGCCGGGATGACAATAATATTACTGTTGCTAATATCACTCAGCTTTATACTCGTGAGCAGAACAATCCAGAGTTACTTCACCAAGCTGCTCAACTTGAAGCCTTACCCGAAAGCTGGCGCGACTACTTTCAGGAGCAAAGTCGTCGTCAGGATGTGAAATAAAGGCTTGCTGGAATGCTAAACAAAAATTAATTTCACAACACTCTTGAAAATAATGAAAACACTCCTGAAAAGATCGGCGTTATTCCTTGCTTTGCCAATCAGTATATTAGCTAATTTTTCCTTACCTGCTTCTGCTGATTCTACTGCTGGCATCATCCTGAGTACAAAATGCCAGGGTGGTTATAACATCAATATTTGGCAGAATTATACGAATGGTGAACTGCTCTATCGCGCGACCAATCCCAACGGTAATTTAAGTTTGGGTAAAGGAACTAGCCAAGCGACAGAAGGGGTTCGAGTGTATAAGTTTCGGAATGGAATTTATGAATATTGGGTGTGGGATGGCACGTTAGATAACCCGCAGTCTGGAACTTTAGAGGTGTATAAAAACAAGCGTATCTTGATGAAGCAAGCTTGTAGAAAAAGTTGAATTTTCTAGGGGGTGTTAGCACTTTTTGGAAACCCACCTAGGGCAAATACATTATTGCTAAAACCCTTTATAAGTCAGCCAGTTTTGTCTGAAATTCATAACACCTTCTTAACAAGAATGACACAGGTATTGATTCAAGTTAGAGATTTTGTGAGAAGATGACCATCTAAAACCAGGCTAAGTTGCCCATTGGCAAGAATGCTAGTTCCTTGGATATAAGCTGCAACTGGGATTGCTTCCCCCAAAGGATGGATCGCAGCGGATTGCTTGCCGATGATGCAATCTACTTCTAAAGCACATCGTTTGTCTAAGTAACGAAATACTAATAAAGGCTTATCCTGCTTGAAAGCATTTAGTGTATCTGTGTTGTAAGTAGTAACTGAGGTAGGAAGCTGGTTAGGACAAATCAGTACATCAGTCAATAAGTGAATAGGGACGAGCATTTCTGTTGTTAAATCCTCACGATCGCAACCAAGGAAGCCACTGGTGCTAGAAGACTGCAAAAATAACATCCGTCCCGCTTGAGTTTGGATAATTTGTTCGGACTGGGATAGACAAATCTGCTCTACAGAATCGGCAATAAATGCATAGACTCTGGAGTTAGCTTGACAGACGATAAGTTGAGCAATTTTTTGATCGAGGGGAATTTGGAGCGAGAAAGCTGTACCATGTCCAGCTTTAGACTTCAATACTATTCTTCCCTGAATAGCTGTTAATTGCTTGCAAACTTCAGTTAATTCTACTCCTAACTCTAAGGCAGCGCGATCGCATAAAACAGATGAAACCTCTGGTTCAATTACTAGTTCTTGTAAGATATCCCCTGGTTTTGTCAGGGCGAGTCCTTGGGCTAAAGCTTGTTGATAGATTTGAGATAAGTTCAGTCCTGCGCCATCATCACAGCCATCAATAATTAGTTGATTTCCCTGCTGGTAAATTTGAATTTCAATAATACCGTTGCTATTTTTACCTAGCTGTTGGCGTGTTTGGCCAGACTCAATACTTTGCTCTAGTAAATAGCAACTTATATGCAATAGGAGAGCATGGAGGCGATCGCTAAATGCCCGATTGACTTGGATATCGCTAACTTGTAAATGTAGTCTAGCAGACTTATCTTGTAGAGCTTGTAGCTGAGACCAAAGCCGATGCAACGGTTCTAAGGCTACTTTTAAAGGAATAGTTGTAACTTTTTTGACTAAATTGGCAGAATGCTTAAGTAACTTTTCCTGCTGTATAAGTTCTTGTTTGAGTTGATGATGATTGTTATTCAGCGAATCAACAGTTGATGCCACCTGAGACGCTTCAGCCAAAACAGATTGCAGAATACTGTATAATTGCTGAGAGCGAGAAGCAGCTAGAGGAGAAAGGGTATCTGAAATTGCTGCTAAACGTCCTGACCATTCTTGTAGATTATCCAGCAGGTGTTGTAATCGTTTAACTTGTCGGAGCAACCGCCCGATGGTATGTTGCTGTTGTTCTTCTTGACAGGCTTGCTGATTATATGTAGTTAATAATGTTGCAACTAGCACATTTAGTTGTTCGAGATGCTGAATATTGATCGGTGTGGCGGTTGGAATACTTGTTGCAACAATGGTAGAAATGGATTCTTGTAAAGAGAGTGGATGGCGATCGCGAACAGATTTAACTAGGGATGCTTCAGTAGGTAAGGAAAAATCCCCCAACCAAGCATGAAAATCTCCTTCATCATACTCCTTCGGATTTGCTAGTTCCCCTACATTGATGGGAAGCTGCTCGGTATCTACGTAAACAAGGCTGCCAGACTGGGGGCTAGTTTCACAAGAGGCAGGGGGCAGGGGGCAGGGGGCAGGGGGCAGGGGAAAGCTCCCTACTCCCTGTTCGCCTGCTTTTTCACATTCTTGCGATCGCTCTATCAATGTCTCAAAGTTTGTTTCCTGGTGATCGCCAAACTCTGCTTGTAGATGAGCAACAATGGCAGACATCCGCTCCAGAATTTCTACTTCGTCAATTTGCGAGGCTGTTAAAAATGCCATCAATAGCATCTGTAGACAATCTAATCCTTCCGACAACAGGGAGGCGATCGGGGCGTTGACAGTTGCCCGATACTGATGTAGAAGCTGAAAAATCTCTTCTAGTGCAGCCGCAACTATAGCAATGGCATCTAACTCAGCTGCTATGGCAATCGAATGCAGAGAGCTAGCAGCTTCCATGAGAGCCAAAGCTGTACCAGGGTTACTGTCTTTTGTATAGTTAGGCAACTCCTGCTCCAAGAACAGTAACAAATCGATCGCTTCTTCTAGGAAGCGATCGTCGTTCTGCGGTTGGGGGACAAAATCGGTACTCATGAAAACAACTCTCGTTTCTATGGGGTTTGTGACAATTCTATGGCTTCGACATTAGACTTCTTGCAGAAGTGGGGAAAAGGGTAAGGGGTAAAGGGGAAAGGGCTAATAAAAACCCTTTTCCCTTTAACCTTTTCCCTTTCCCCCCTATGAGCAAAAGTAACTTTTGCTCATAGGTCTATTGATTTGAGGGTACAAGCAGCGATGTCGGCGATCGCTTTGAATTGCTCCTGAATTTGCGCGATTGACTCCAGTCCCGCACTGATTTGGCGATCGCACGGTTCGATCGCAGAAGCAACGTCTGCTGCTGCCACTTGGAGTTCTTGGAACCATTCCTCTATATTTAGGGTGCTATCGCGGGCTTGACGGGCGAGAATTTCCACCTGTTCGGCAGCAGCTAGCAAACCTAGTTCTTGGTCGTTAGCTTTTGTGGCTTCGATGGCTGTATTCAGGGATAAAACCTGAATTTTGGTACTCAAGCCTTCCACAAGGCGAATAAAGTCAGAAGCTTGCTGGCAAAATTCACCAAGATATTGCAGCTGTTTATTAGTAATAGCAACAGTATCTTGAATAGACATTAAATGCTCGCCGGCAAGCTCGGCGATTCTTACTCCTGCTTGTACAGCTTGACTCACCTGCTGAAATGGCACTAGTAACTCAGAGCGATCAGCCTTTTGGGGAGGCTGTGACAGATGTTGAGCAGGTGGAGCTACTATTTCAGCCCAGCGCAAGTTAATTGTCAACATCATTCCTACTTGTTGTAGCAAACTGCGCTCTGCTTCCTGCCATTGTCGGGGTTGGAGGCAATGATGAATAACTAAAAAACCCCAAGGCTGTTGTTTGACAATCAAGGGTAAGCAGAGGCTAGCTTGCACCTGAAAGCGTTGCCAAAATTGCTGTTGGCGGGGAGTTAATTCTAATACTTCAGTTAGGTTGTTGAGTAAGTTTTGTCCGTCACTAACATCGGGTTTATTAACAAACAAATTTATCGGTAGGGATTGGTTGAGCAAGGATGTCCAACCTGCTTGTATAGCTTCAGCGATCGCACGAGAGCGATTATCTTCTTCAAAACGATAAATCAAAACGCGATCGGCGTTGAGAATATCTCGAAGGACGGTGACTGTAACCTCCAAAAGTGCAGTTTGGCCTTTTGCCTGCTGCATTTGCCGATCGATGCCCGCAAGTTGTTCTCGCTGGAGTTGAAAAGCTCCTCGAACATTTTCATCATTGTCACTGGGCGAATCCTTAGCCAAAGCTTGGATAAAAGCTTCGATTTGACTTACCTTCTGCTGCAATTGAGCGACCTTTGGCCCCTTAGCAGATTGAAAGACTGCTTTGATTAGAGCCACATTAGCCAAAATTTCTTCTATCTGGATTTCATTTTCAACAGGCTGGGTTTCAGAATTAGGGTCTAAAGTTGCGATCGTCACGGAAAACTCCTTGGCAGCATCAAGTTAAATCAGTGGGTTTGCCATTGCAATGTTTGGGCGATCGCTCTGGTGTCTAAAATCCAGCGATCGCCTGGCAGAATACCTTGAACAAAATTTAGCAGTTTGTTTGGGGAAAAGTCGGTTGGTGCCGATTGTGCTTGCTGTAAATCCTGCCACTCTACATCGTAGACATGAGCCACCAAAAACCCGATTACCTGATTTTGCAGTTCGAGAACCAGAACCATTGGCTTTTCTGGTCGTGACTGCCGTTTCAAAAGCGGCGCATAACCAAGCAAATGTTCCAAGTCAACCACCCGTAGCATCTGTCCTTGCCAATTATAGAAACCTAAAATCCAACTTGGTAAGGCCGGGGCTGGGGAAATTTCTTGGCTAGCGAGATGAATAATGTCCTGTAATGAGTGGAATGGTAGCAATCCACTTCCTTGATTCCCCAAGGAAAAACGGAGAAATCTTTGCCGTTGTTCGCCTGATGCCAGCCCAGGAGGCAAGGTTGCGGTTGTTCCGGGCAACCCCAACTTATTAGCCAATATCTGGCTCATACCAAAAAGAAGTACTTTGAGTGGTTCCTCGTTCGGTGCTACAGGCAAAACAGCCATGTGGCTAACACAGCTTAACTCCGCCACTTGCCGATAAGACCACGGCACCGGACGCACTGCTGACAAAGGAATATCAATTAAGGCAGGGGGCTTGTCTACAGGAATGCCACAAATTTCCCCAGTCCGGGTTTGAGTCAGAAGTAAGAAGCGCCCTGAAGTGTCAACCGCAGAGGGAACTTGATGCGGCTGTTGGGCTTGCATTTGCGAAATGAACTTTTGGCGCAAGTCCACAATTGTGATCGTTTGCGCTCCCAAATCAACCATCCCGATACCACTTTCAACTGTACTGCGAATCGGGGGACAAGCCATCACCTTGAGAACTGCACCAACTGGCAGGGCAAATAAATAGTCTGCGATCGCAAAAACAACGACTCGTAGGGAGTCGCGATCGCTCACAGCGCCAGATAATCGCTTAAACGGAAAGGGAGTGTTGAGCATAGCAAGGGTAAAGGGTAAAGGGGAAAGGGGAAGGGGGAAAAGGGAAGGGGTAAAGGGGAAGGGGGAAAAGGGAAGGGGTAAAGGGGAAGGGGAAAGGGTGCAAGCCCCTAAACTTTATTTATGGAGGGGAAAAAGATTCAATTCCAGACTATTGCGGAAGAATTGAGGTATCCTTACTTCAAGCCGCTAACTTTAGTTATGGGGTTCCCTTTCCCCCTTCCCCTTTCCCCTTTCCCCCTTCCCCTTTCCCCCTTACCCTTTACCCTTTACCCATTAACCAATTCAGCGATCGCGGCTAGAAAGCTCTGTTCGGAATAGGGTTTGGTCATGTAAGCTTTCGCCCCTAGAGCTAAAGCTAATTGGCGGTGCTTTTGTCCGCTACGGGTAGTCAGCATCACCACAGGAATCCCGGACAAACGCTCGTCTTGGCGACGGTGTTCTAAGAATTCAAATCCATTCATCTGTGGCATTTCAATGTCACAAATCACTAAATCAACATCACCGTGTTGCAGCATTTGCGCGATCGCCTCTCGACCATCACCTGCTTGCAACACTTGATAATCGGCTTTCTGGAGCGTCTGCACCAAACTTTGCCTTTGTACAACCGAATCTTCCACCACTAAAACTGTCAGTCGGTTAGGTTGAGCAACGGCTGTATTGACTTCCATCGGCTGTTGCTGTGGTTGCGTTATCGTTAAGGTTTGCTGTCCCTCTAGAGTCAGAACAGGCTCAGGCGCGGGCAATAGTTTAGTTGCAAGACTTGATGCCGGGGAAGTTGGCATCATATCTGTCTCCCAAGTTTGCCGAACTAACTCCAACGGGTCAACGATTAGGGTAAGACTACCATTTCCCAACACGCTGTAGCCTTGGATGTAACTAGGTAAAGTCAGGACTCTACCGAGGGACTTAATTACTAATTCCTGCTCGACTAAAATTTGATCGACTTGCAAACACAGATATTGATGCTCTGTTTCCAACAGCAGCAGAGGTTCAACGGTGTTCCGTTGTTTGACTGGAAAAGGACTTAGGTTTAAATTGTGGTCTTGGGTGAATAAAGGATATTTGTAATCCAGCAAATTGGCAAGTGAGCGGATGGGAACTAGTTGCTGACTTTGCCCTTCTCCCCACTGCCAGAATTTTTGGCTGCCTTGCCCATGTAAAGATTGCTGGACTTGAATCTGCTCTGGCTGCGGTAATAAAACCTGGCTAACTCCTTCAGACAGCAAGCCATAAGTAATACCTTGAGATTGACAAACGAGCAAGCGTGCTGTTGTCAAGCTCAGGGGCAATTGCAGGATGAAGGTGGTTCCCTGCCCTAAAAGCGATCGCACCACAATCGAACCTTGTAAAGCTTGCAATTGAGTGCGAACCACATCTAAGCCGATACCACGGCCAGATAACTCACCAACCTGCTTGGCGGTAGAAAAGCCTGGTTCAAATAATAACTCTGCCAGTTGGTCTTCTGAGGCGTAGGCGGCTTGTTCGGGAGTCAGCAGGTGTTTTTCTATACCTCGTTGACGAATGGCTTCCCAATTTAAGCCTCGACCATCATCCCGTACCTCAATAGTAGTGCGGTTGCCTTGATGATAGGCTTGAATTGTAATTGTTCCGGTTTCTGGTTTACCCTGCTGGCGGCGGGTTTCTACCGGTTCAATGCCATGATCGAAGGCATTGCGAATCATGTGCAGCAAGGGATCGTACAACTGCTCAGAAATGGCTTTATCCACCAGTACCTTCGTACCGCCAAGCTTGAGTTCAACAGGCTTATGATAAGTTGCTACCATCTGTTGCAGGAGACGCGGTAATCGATTCAACACTGTTCCCAGTGGAACCATTCTGGCTTGCAGTAAATCTTCCTGCGCTCCTGAAAGCAGTTGCTTGCGCTTTCCGAGACTGAAGCGAGATTGCTGAACTAAGCCATTAACAGCCTCAATCTGTTCTCCTAATTGCACCATGTCTTCTGTCAGATTTTGCAGGAGAATGTGCAACTCGCTATAGTTATCCATTTCTAAGGCATCAAAATTGGATTGTGCCTCGGTAGCAGAGATAACTCGTGGAGAGCCATGTATATGTCGCTGCTTGCGTTCGGGAAGCAGCAGATGTCGATCCGACCAAGTAAAAACTTTACTAAGTTGTTGTTGACAGTACAAAAACTGTAGTAGAGTGTCTTGAGCTGCTTTGTGGATGTAGTTAGATTGCAGGTTTTGTTGGTTTTCGCTGATTAGCAATTCCCCAATTGTATGGCTGAGGCGATCGAGCTGTTCTATCGCGACTCGGATACTGGGAAGTGATGCCGATGATTGAGCCTGGAGGCTTGGTGCTGGTGGTGGAGAGGCTGTCCGATCTGAGTCTGAGTATCGGCAAGATGTCTGTGGATCTCCGATCCAGATTGACTGTAAAATCCGCTCTATGGCAGAAGGGGCTACTACCGAATCCTGAGAAATAGGTGCTAGTACCTCCGGTGTTTTCGGTACGGAGTTATCAGTCCGCTTCGGGAAAAACGACCAAATTGATTCCGCTTCGCTGGCGCTGAGGAGGGGAGATGGCTGATTCTCAGTTGTAGTCGTTTGTGTTGGTTGGGCAGCGATCGCAACTGGTTGCCCAGGCGGTTCTGGGACAGGAGTAGTTAGTTCTGTCCATTCTCGCAATTGTAGAGATATCTCTCCCCCTTGAGTGCGATCGCCTGCAAGTACTGCTGTTTGAGCTGCTTTAAAATTTTCTAAAGCCGCCTGAGCGATTTCCAATACTTTATCTGGATGTGCTTTGAGCGCGTTTAGGGTCGCCTGGGCAATTTCTTCCAATCCAGATAAGCCATAAGATGCTGCTAGTTCGACAAAAAATTCTGCTTGGGAGTTGAGTGTTGTTTGAATTTGTTGCGGATCTTGGCTTTGAATGTCAGTTTCCAACTGTTGCAAATCCTGGAGTACACTCCCGGAAAAGATTGACTCTACCACATCAAAGCCAAGTTCTTCCGAACTGGGAAGCGGAGCCTCGCGGCCAAAAAAGTCGCCTAGCTTATGTTGAAGTTGGGCAAAGATTGAGGCAGTGCGATCGAGTATTTCTGCCTCATTGCAGGATAAGCCCATCAAGGCTGCACTCAATGGAGTTCGCAGGCACTCATAAGCATCTAGAAGCAAAGCGCCCAATTCTGGATCGATTTCCAGTTCTGGAGCGTATAACGCTTGGAATACATCTTCCAAATGATGGGCAATTGTCTGAATAGTTTCTTGCCCAACACTGGCAGCACTCCCTTTGATAGTATGGGCGCTTCGCATCAAGGCATGAACTTTTTCTATTGTTTTTTCATCAAGTAGACCGATCAGATTCTGCTCAATGGTTTGCAATAACTCTGCCGCTTCCGCAAGAAAAGCCTGCTCTTGATTACTGGGATCGGGATTCATAACACAATGCGCTTGGTGTTAAGGAGATTTATCTGTTAAGGCAGGAGGGCAATACGGTTAGGATAAGCATTTTCAACTCAGAATTGGGTTTGGGGAAAAGGTGAGCCAGCGCGGTCTTGGGGGTTTCCCCCATGAGCGACTGGCGTTAGCGAGCTTGCGAGCGTCACCCCGAAGGGGTTAAAGGGTAAGGGTTAAAGGTTTTTTCTTTCCCTTTCCCCTTTCCCCCTTTCCCTTTCCCCTCCCGGAACGGGCTAGTCAACTTTGAACTGGCTAACGCTGGTTTCCAGTTGTTGTGAAGTCATCCGTAATTCCTCAAAAGACTCGGAAATGTGGATGGCACTTTCTGAAGTCTTGCGGGCGATCGCCGATACATCCATCATCGCTTCTGTCAACATCTGAGATTGCTGACTTTGAGTGGAAACTGCTTGAGTAATTCCTTGCACCAGTCCACCAATTTCGTTGGTAGCTGCCACGATCGCACTCAGGGAATGACGAGTCTCATCGATCAAGTTCGAGCCTTGGACAACTTGGGTAATCCCGACTTCCATTGCTTCGGTAACTTCGTTGGTTCCACTTTGAATTTCTTGCACGAGTCGCTCAATTTCTGTGGTGGCACTCGCTGATTGATAAGCCAGGGAACGAACTTCATCTGCAACCACCGCAAAGCCTTTACCGTACTCTCCGGCACGGGTAGCCTCAATCGCCGCATTGAGCGCCAGCAAGTTAGTTTGAGTAGCAAAGTTTTCAATCAAACTCACTACTTTCGAGATTTTCTGAGAAGCTTCACCGAGGCGCTTAATTTTCTTCGCTGTTTCGGATACAGTTTCCCGAATCTCCAAAATCCCATCTACGGTTCTTTCCATCAGCGAATCGCCAGCTTGGACGGTTTTATTAGCTTGTTGAACCGCCTGTCCTACTCTTTGGGCATCAACAGCAACTACCTGGGTGGAAGTTACCATCATTTGTAATTGTTCCAAAGCGCGTTCGAGCCGTTCTGCTTGCTGTTGAGCTTGGTTAGATAGTTGTACTACTGAGGTAGTGTTATTGCTGGAATTTTCACTCACCTTGCTGGCAGCAATCTGCACTTGTCGCACTAAATCTCGCAAACTTTGGATCGTAGTATTGTAACCATCGGCGATCGTCCCAATTTCATCTTCAGATAGGGGCGCTCGAACGGTAAGATCGCCTCTGAAGGATGGTTCCAAAGCCATGAGAACGCGTATAGCTCCTTGTTGGAGTTTTTCGCGGGCGGTGCGTTCGCGCTCTGCTGCTTCTGCTAGTTGCTGCTCTTGAATACGCACTTGTGTTAGGTAATCTGCAAGATTCAGGGCAATACCAATCTGGACGCTGGCTTGGTTGAGAACATCTTCCTCGGATTGCTCCCACTGGCGCGCTGTACTATTTTGATAAACTCCCATCAGTCCCCAGAGCCGATTCTCTTGAAAAATCGGAGAAATCATGTAGGCTTTAGTTCCCCACATCTCTAACAATTGGATGTGACATTCGTCATGACCGACACTATATATATTGTCAACCCGCAAACTTTCTTTGCGGACATAACGCCCTCCTTGGTTGTACTGGAGATAGGTATCTCTAACTTTGGCAAGACTTGTTCCCACCAACTTAGGCCAATCCCCAGTCACAGACTCAACTACAAATTCTCCAGACCAATCAGGCTCAAACCGGTAAACTCCAACTCGATCTACTTTCAGTAGTTGACGAAGTTCGTGGGTGGCAAACTGGACAAATTCCAGAACATTACCATGACTTTGTGCCATCTCTGTTAACCGACTTGGCAGGCGATAGGAAAATCGGGCGTTTGCTACTTCCCGTTCTGCCAGTTTGATTAATTCCTCATTCTTGCTTAAGGTTTGTTGTAAGTATTGCGATTGTTGGACGGCAACCCCAAACTGCGTGCCGATTTTCGCTACCAAGTTGACTTCATTCTCTTGCCAGTGTCGCGGCCCGCTATTTTGGTAAGCTCCTAACAAACCCCAGAGCTTGTTTCCAGCAATAATCGGGGTGATGATATAGGCTCTCATCTGGAATTGCTCTAGAATTTTTATGTGGCACTGGGCATGACCAGAAGTGTAAATGTCATTTATCACAAACGTCTCGTTGTGGCGATAGCGTCCACCTTGGGTTTGTTGGAGGTGTTCGTCTTCCCATACAGTCCTGATATCGGGGCCAACCAAAGCCACCCATTCCCGACTGACGGATTCGGCAATAAACTCGCCACCCCAATCTGGATTGAAGCGATACACTGCTAAACGATCGCATTCCAAATGCGATCGCAATTCTGGTAAGGCATTGCGGAAAATCGTATCTAGCTCTTGAACTTGGCGGATTTTTTCTGACAGCCGTGTTAGCGCTCGTTCCCCTTCTGCGGTTCGCGCTAATTCTGCATTCTTCTTCTTAAGTTGTTCGATATACTTAATCTGCTGCAAGCCTATACCCATTTGCACAGCTATTTTTCGCAACAGTTGCACATCCTTAGATTTCCACTGCCGAGGGCCAGTATTTTGGTATGCTCCTATAAAGCCCCAGAGTTTGCTTCCAGTAAATATCGGAGCGATCGCGTAAGCTTTGGCCTGGATTTTTTCTAATATTTCGACGTAGCACTGAACGTGACCGGCAGTGGAGATATCATCGACAACAAAGGTTTCATGATTGCGATAGCGTCCGCCCTGAGTTTCTTGTAAGTGATCGTCCATCCAAATCGTTTTGATGTCGGAACCAGCTAAAGACAGCCATTGATCTTTTACGGCTTCGGCAACAAACTCTACACTCCAGTCGGGATGAAAGCGAAATACTGCTAGGCGATCGCACTGTAGTTGTTTGCGTAAACTTGGCAGCACGTTCAGGAAAATTGTATCTGCCTCTTGAGCTTGGCGAATTTTTTCCACCATCCCTGTCAGCACTTGTTCCTCTTCTGCTGCCTGCGCCAACTCTGCATTTTTCGTTTTCAGTTCTCCGACGTACTCGGCTTGCTGCACGCTTAAACCCAACTGAATGCCCAATTTGGTCAGCAATCGCACCTCCTCAGAATTCCACTGGCGCGGGCTGCTATTTTGGTAAGCTCCTAACAAACCCCAAAGTTTGTTTCCAGCAAAAATTGGGGCGATGGTGTAGGCTTTAGCCTGGAACTGCTCTAACAGGTCGATGTGGCACTGGGCATGACCAACAGTATAGATATCATTGACGACAAAAGTTTCATTATTGCGATAGCGTCCGCCTTGGGTTTGCTGTAGGTGTTCGTCTTCCCATACGGTCTTGATATCGGGGCCAATCAGAGGCACCCAGTCACTGCCTACAGATTCAGCCATAAATTCACCACTCCAGTCAGAGTTGAAGCGATATATTGCTAGGCGATCGCATTTGAACAACTGCCGCAATTCTGCCAAGGTAGTGCGGTAAATTGTTTCTGGGTGTTGGGAATGAAGCATTCTCTCCGTCATTCGGGCGATGGCGTGTTCTACTTCAGCTACTTGGGTCATTTCGATATTTTTTAACCGTAGCTGTTCGATATATTCAGCTTGCTGGAGGGCAATGCTCAACGGTTCGCCGATCTGCAATAAAGCACCGATTTCTTCTTCAGTCCACTTCCGCACATCAGAATTCTGATAGGCTGCTAACAAACCCCAGAGATTACCAGCGCGGAAAATGGGAACAATGATGTACGCTTTGGCTTGGAACTTCTCTAATGCTTCTAAATAGCAAGGTGAAAAACCAGCAGCATAAATATCGTTGACTTTGCGGAAGCGCTTTTCTTTGGCGTACATTCCACCCTGCGTTTCCTTAAGATAGGTATCAGCGTCAGGTTTAACAGGGGAGCCATAGTCCTTAACATGGCAACGCTCTGAAGATACCATGCCTGTTTTTAAAATGCTTTCTTGTTCCTGCATCTCCACCAGTGACGACCAACCAGCAGCCACAGATTCAGCGATAACTTCTCCACTCCAATCTGGATGAAATTGATAAACGACAACGCGATCGCATTTTAAAAATCGCCGCAACTCTTGGGTTGTAGTGCGGAAAAGGGTGCGAAGATCCGTTGCTTGCCCAATCTTTTCAATGATGCCGAAAACTGTACGTTCTCGTTCAACAAGTTTGGCTGACTCTTCAGAGCGGTGATAAAGTTGTTGCTGATATTGCACCTGTTGAATCGCAATACTAGACAGAGTTGCAACCTGCACCATTAGGCGAACTTCACTATCTTTCCACTGACGAGGCTGAGAATTTTGATAGGCAGCGAGCAAGCCCCACAACTTTTCTCCCTGGAAGATGGCAACAATAATGTATGCTTTGGCTTGATAGGTTTCTAAAACTTTGATATAGCAGTCAGAAAAACCAGCACTGTAAATATCATTATTGACTCGATAAATCTGTCCGCGATGGAAATTTTTGCCTTGGCTATGCTGAATGTAGCTATCTGCATTTTGCGATCGCCCTGTTGTCCCAGCCAATCCCCCTTCGTCTGCAAGGTTCCTAACACTGCAATAGTTAACGTTATTGACAATTGCTGGGTTGTTTCGCTGTTCTTCTAATAGAGAAACCCACTCAGATCCAGCAGATTCAGCAATAAATTCCCCACTCCAATCTGGCTGGAAACGATAAATTGCGACGCGATCGCATTTTAGTGACTGTCTTACTTCTTGGGTGGTAACGCGAAAGATGGTATCCAAATCTTTGGACTGGAGAATTTTATTCGCTACACCAACCAGGATTTGGTCTTTTTCCACTTCTTGTTGCAACGTAGCCTGAATCACGGCAACTTGCAGTTGCGCTTCTAATTCCTGCTCGATCAATTTTAGTAACTGAATTTCAGCATTTTGCCACTGGCGAGTAGCAGTGCATTGCTGCACTACCAACAAACCCC
Source organism: Nostoc sp. EspVER01 (assembly GCF_034530635.1). NCBI lineage: Bacteria > Bacillati > Cyanobacteriota > Cyanophyceae > Nostocales > Nostocaceae > Nostoc > Nostoc sp. EspVER01. Next base: position 90,703 of record NZ_JAVRCS010000017.1, on the reverse strand, counting down.
AAACCTCATCTTTTACTAAGATTGGCAAACTCACACAAGCTCTAACCTGAAACCGCTCCATGAGTTGCTTTTGGTAAGGAGACAAGTTTGCAGTGTAGGTATCTGCGATCGCGACTAATTTTTCTTGTTGATAAACCTTGCCAGAACCCAATCCAAAAGTGACGGCGGGCAGTTTTTCCTTCAGCATTGGGGTAAAACCATCCCTCATCGCCTCCGCAACAGCTATCCCCAGCGTCGGATTCGTAAACTGATACAGCACGACGCGATCGGCTTGCAGGGCGCTTTGTATCTCTATGACAGCAGTGGCGAGCAAAGTATCTAGATCGGAAAATTGGCGGATTTTGCTAGCGATCGCCTGTACTTGCTCTACCTCTAATCCATCTCCTCCGTCTTGATATGGCAACACACTTAGCAGTTCTTTTAACTTGCGGATTCTCTCTCGCAATGGCCCTGTTTCCACCCAATCAGCTTGATCCAGTTCAGTTCGCAATTCTTCTAGAGCGGAGGTGATTTGCTGTTTTGCTGGTACATCAACGGTATGCCCGTTATCGGTTTCTTTATAACCGTTACTGGGATTTGAGTGAGGTTGGCTGGATCTAAGATTGTGTTGCGCTACCATGATCTTTCTTGCTATGAAGGTTGTCGGAATTAAGGAGTAGAATGCAGAGTAAACTTCTTGCAGAAGTAGGGAAAAGGGTAAGGGGGAAAGGGTAAAGGGTAAAGGGATAAGAAAAAACCCTTGCCCTTTTACCTTTACCCTTTCCCCCAAGAGTGCAAAACTATTTTTGCAAGAGGTCTAGTGTTAAAGAGGCTGAAGGGCTTGAATCACAATCTGGGTGTCAAGTAACATCAAAGGGCTACCTTGAGAATCCACAAAGTAACCCTGTAAAAATGAGCCTAGTCGGCCAGGTAACATTGATGTCGAAATCTCTAACCGCTCTTGGGGATCGTGAACTTCAATGGTATTGACTTGCTCCACCAACAGCCCGACGGTTTGATTCTGGACTTGAACAAGCATCGCCATGCCAGAGTTTCGCACACCTTCTCGCCGACACCAGTGTGTTGCTCCCAACAAAGCTGCTAAATCAAGAATCCAGATCGCTTCTCCCCGCCAATTCATTATGCCTAACAAGAATTCTGCTACTTGCGGTACTGGCAAAATCTCAGTGAGTGCAACCTGAATTACTCCCCGCAAATCAGCTAATGGGAGTAACCCATTTACCTTTCCATTCAACGGAAATCTTAAAAACCTCTGGTTGTTTCCTTGAGGAGAGTTTTCAAGTCGAAATTGGCTATTTATGGGTAACGAAGAAAAGCTATCATTGCCCTGTACCATTGCCCTAGTTTCCTTTAGCGAATAAATTTATTAACAGTCTGGAGCAAGGTATTTTCATCTACAGGTTTGACTAAATAGCCATCGGCACCACTCATATTGCCCCAAGTTCTATCAACATCTGTATTTTTAGTTGAGCAAATCACTACCGGGATTCCTTTTGTTGTCGGATCGGCTTTCAACTTGCGGCAGAACTCAAATCCACTTTGACCTGGCAAAATCAAATCCAGTAAGATCAAGTCGGGTTTTTGTTGTTTCAACCTGAGTTGAGCCTCTTCACCACTGCGAACTTCATAAACTGAATATCCTCCTTGCTCTAGGTAACGTGTCATCTTTTCGGATTCTGTGAGGCTATCTTCAACTAAAAGAACTTTTTTCATTTTTTCCTAACTATTTAATTTAGAATTTGACAAATTATTGCGACAAATGAATTAACACCAAGCCAGATATAGAAAGCAATTTACAATCCAAAATCTGTTTTGAAAATGGATGTAGGGAAGCTACTGGCATGACTGTCGCTTCAACCTAAACGCTTAAATACTTGTGAAGCACATTGAGTACTTTGTCTGCTTCTACAGGTTTACCCATAAAGTCAGTTGCCCCTACTAATTTTGCTCGCATCCGATCTACTATTCCATCTTTGCCCGTTAAGATAACAACCGGCACATTTTTGAGACTTGGAGTTTTACGGATTTGAGAACAAATTTCATAGCCATTTACTTTTGGCATCAAAAGATCCAAAAAAATGAAGTCTGGCTTGCTTTTAATTAGGTTTAAAACTGCCGTCAAGGAATCTTGAATGCCAACAAAACGATAACCTTGATGGGTGAGAATTTCCTCCAAACTGCGACAGATCATCGGACTATCATCCACACAGGCAACTAAAGGTCTTGAGACATCAATAATTGCTTTACTAGCTGCTGGGGGGGCAACTTGTAAAATAGTCTTTTCTTCGACTTTGATTGTGGGTTGATTTTTGTTTCCGGCTGCTGGGGGAGCAACTTGTATAACAGTGTTCTCTTCTTTCTTCAGTGAAGAATTGAAATTATTAACTGCACTGGATGGGCTGACAATTTCTTTACTAGTCGCTGGGGGAGCAACTTTGTTGAAATTGGGTGCAACTTGTAAAACAGTGTCCTCTTCTGCCTTTAGTGAAGAATTGGAATTATTAACTGCACTGGAGGGGTTGCCAGTTTCTTTAGTAATCCCAACCTGCCTGAGTTTTGGGGTGGGTGAAAAAGCGATCGCCCCTGTTTTTACCAATGTCATCAATAACCGAGTCAAAGCTAAGACATCCCGACCGCTTTTTTGCCCTAGACCTCGTAAAGTTTTTGTGCCATCAACTAGAGCAATAATCTGTTTGGAGGATGCTTGTCCTTGAAGTAGCTCAATTTTTTGAATGATCGGAAATAAATTGGGCGAGTAGGTTGCCAGTCCTGCATCTCGCCATTCTTGCCAGGCTTGTGTAGCCTTTTTCAAGACTTCCTCAGTTGGTATTACAGCTAAAAGAACCCCAGGAACTTCACCAACAACGGTAGTATGTGACAACTGCCCTGCTGGATTGTCGCCATTTCTTTTGGCTTCAATGTACTGCATTATATCAAACAGAACTTCAGCTATTGAGCTTGTAATCAGGCTAACGAGTTGTTGTTGTTCGATTAATTTTTGTTCTCGCAACTTAACAAGAATGGAATACTCGCGATAATTTTCCTGGGGAGAGACAAGCTGCTCCAACTGTGTCACATCCAGATTAGAACAGTACCGCAACAAGTGTCGTCGCCATCGCTCATCGGCATTAGAACCGCCAGCCTGCCAAATTAATCGTCCTAAACGAAAATATAGCGTCCAAGTCGGCCCATCTCTTGCTTCAAGATTCAGCCTACCTGTAAATAATTTAGTTTGAAGTTGGTTGATCAATTGATTCACAATGGATCGCACCTCCTTATATATCTTGAGTTTTGCATTTACATTAGAATTCCTCAAACAATCCAGCTTACTAACTTCATCGTGCAATTGCCAATAGCACAGTTTAAAACCTTGATTGAGCTACACGAACTTGTTATATCCCTTTTTAATCTGGATATTTTTAAAGTTAAAAGCCGGAAACTTGAACAAAGATTTAAGCTCTTTTTCTAATTATTAATAGGTTAACTTTTTGCCATATTACATCTACTGCTACTGAGCAAATTGCTTGTCAATACAGACCGGAAAAAGATGGAAATGTTGAATACTACAAAGCATAGACCAGCTTTAATGCTTATCGGTTGTGTACTCTGCTGCTTAAGGCGACAGATACAAGCGATCGCTAGGTAGTCTGCAAATACAAAAAATCAGCTTGAATGTAAGTTTGTCAAGAAATTGCTTGTTGCCGAATAAAGTATTGGCGATCGCGTTGTTCTAGTACCCCTTGCTTAATCAAGGAGCGCAGGATATCTATCGTTTGCACCCGGCTTAAGCCTATCACTTCTTCAATTTCTATCAGAGTAGCTCCTTCAGCTTGCTGAATGTATTGCTGCACTTTAGATTTAACAGTATCCGCATTCAAGGCAGGCACTTTCTTAGTCATCGTATTGGCGGAAGGACGAAAACCAGCGCCTTTAATTGCAGAACGGGAGATTGACCATTTTGGAACTGTTGCAACTAATTTCTCTTCTTTAGCAGGAGGGGGGGAAACTGCTTGTTCTTGACTGTAATCGCCCCAAACACTGTTATGTAAGATTTCTCGGAAATTTTGCAAGTTTTGGAATAATGCCTGAGCCTTTGCTGAACGCTGTTGGCGGTATTCTTGCTGGCGTTGCGAGACATCTGTTTTTATTTGCAATATTTCCAATTGCCGCTCGACGATCTCTTGCTGAAATTGCTGCTGTTGTAACTTTCTGTTGTTGTCAAGCGTGGTAACAAAACTGCTCAATTCTTGATGAAGCACATCTGCTTGCAGCTGAAATTCTTGTTGAGTTAGCTGTTTCCACTGCTTAACTTGTTGACGGCGTTCAGCAGTTATTTGCAATCGCTGCGATCGCTCTTGTTCCCATAAATTCTTGAGAGCCATCAGATGATATCTCCTATTTTGTTAACTAGAAATATAGCAATCAGATTTAATTTCTGAATCACTCGTAAAGGTAAGAGACTCTTTACTGGAAAGAAGGAATAAAGGTGTACTGAGTTTTGTTCAAAAATCAAATATGAGTCCTATATTAAATAGGCTGTTACGCATTTAATTTGTACATTTAACTAATGATTGTTAACCGTTAAGAGTTAACTGTCAACAATCATCAGTCAACGACCATCAAGAGTGTTTATATACTTTAGACGCGCATCAGCTTAGAAGCCATAAAGACTCGCTTTTTCTAATGTGGTGTTAAGCAGCAGATGGAACAGCAGCCTGAGATGTTAAACCAACTGCCTCGGCATATCTTAAGTAAGTTTCAACTGAAGCAATCACAATCCGAGCTTCTATTGATAGCAGTTCAATACCAACTAAAGAAACACGTACCCAAGCATCAACTACAATTCCTTTGTCCAAAATGCGGTCAATAACTTCAGCCAGACTTGAAGATGAGTTAACTTTTTCAACAGCCATTTTCTTTTACTCTCACAACTCTAATTATTGATTTCATCCTGCTCTGATTGAGCAGTAGGTAAAACTTACACAATGTGTTTTATTCTTCCTGGGTTTAGTGTTCCCAAAAATATAAGATAAATATAAGAAAATAAAAAAAATAAAGAAAAAATTATCTCATCTTTATTTTTTCTGGGAAAGTTTTAAATATTATTTTTTATGAATTTATATGAGAGTATTTTCTAGAAAATGATAGGGTGGCAGAGGTTCGCTCAGTGCCAATTGCCAGTGTGAGCATTGTACCTGCCAGAGTGAAAACTGCTGCGTACTGAGCGTTGAATCGTTACGCTGTGCCAAAAAGTGGATTTGCCGCACATCTGACTGTCGAGTTTCACAGATAACATTTGTATATGTTTTGAGAATTAACTGGCTCAAGAGTTCCCACTGTTGGCATTGTTGTGTTTGAAATGCTTGCTGTGTTTGGTAGCGTTGTTTTTTAGCCAATAAATAGGCTTTTCCCTTAGCATCAATAGTTTCAGAATCGTCAACCAAATTACAGGGTGTCATTTTTAAAGTGTACTCAACTTTGTCTGCTAGCTGAGTTAGGGCTTCTAGATATTGCTCTTGGTGCTTTTCTAGATGATTTAGCAGTTTTTCTTGCGAGGTAAAACCCCTCCCAAAGCGTAGGGGAAGAAGGGGAGTTTGTTGAAAAAGTTCTCGAATCACGCGATCGTGGTTTAATACAGCTTGAAGTAAACGCTCATCCGTTGCCTGTATTGCCTCCAGTGAGATTTCCGACTCTACGATCGCACCTAAACCAGAAGAGTAAACTAGTTCAATATTCCTTTCCATCCCTAAAGGTAGAACAAGTGGTGATGCGGTGGGGACTAAAAGAGCATAGGCGTATATTGACATAAATTTGGGATACTTATTAAGTACATTAAGACTGTATAAATACTGAACCTCTGCGTTTTTTCAAGTGCGGGTGTTTAGATCCCCGACTTCTTCAAGAAGTCGGGGATCTAGAAGTCGGGGATCTATAAGCCCTCATAGTGCTGATTAGCAAGCATCTGATATGTAACTTGGAAATCATCATTTGTAATCTGAATCAAGCTGGAGTCAGTCAATCCTTGGGCGCGGTATCGACGAATTGCGCTTAAAGCAGCTTGATTGCTCAATAAAGCCAAGTCTGCACCATTCCAACCCTCGGTAACTGTTGCCCAGGTTTCTAAATCGACATCAACCAAGGGACGATCTAGATTGTGAACTTGTAAAATAGCTAATCGACTGGCTCGTTCTGGTAGATCGATTTTGATTTGTAAGTCCAATCTTCCGGCTCTGAGCAAGGCAGGATCGATCGCTTCTGGACGATTGGTTGCTCCTACTAACAATACTTTCGGGCATTCATGCAACCCATCTAGTTCGGTGAGCAGTTGCCCGACGACACGATCGCTAACTCCAGAATCACCAGTGAATCGTCCTCGTGCTGGTGCTAGGGTATCAATTTCATCTATAAACACAACGCAAGGCGCTGCTTGCCGAGCTTTGCGAAAGAGTTCTCTGACTGCCTGTTCTGCTGCACCTACCCATCGACTGAGTAATTCCGGGCCATTCACAGCAATAAAGTTGGCTCTAGCCTGAGATGCGATCGCTTTTGCAAGTAATGTTTTTCCCGTTCCCGGCGGCCCCCACAACAGAATTCCACGAGGAGGCTTGGCTTTGGTTTGCTCGTATAGTTCGGGATAAAGGAGTGCGCCTTCAACAGATTCTTGAAGTTTTTGTTTAACATTATCCAAACCACCAATGTCATCCCAACTGACACTCGGTACTTCAATTGCTACATCCCTGAGAACTGAGGGTTTTATCTCCTTAATTGCTTCCAGAAAATCCTGCTGGATGATAGTCATGTTCTCAGGAATGGCACTGTTGAGCGAGGGGACTTGACGACGCAGGGCAATGTAGGCTGCTTTCTGACAAAGAGCTTTGATATCAGCACCGACAAAACCGACAGCCAAATCGGCGATCGCTCCTAAATCAATCGCAGTCTCCAAGGGCATGGCACTTGTTAAAATCGTGAGAATTTCCAATCGTCCATTGCGATCGGGAACCCGAAACTGAACTTCGCGATCGAAGCGCCCCGGACGACGAAGCGCCGGATCGAGATAATCGGGACGATTTGTTGCCGCTAATACAATTACGCCCTCGGTTTTGGCAAACCCATCCATTAACCCAAGCAACTGCGCCACTAGTCTTTTTTCAACTTCACCTTCTACTTGGCTGCGATCTGGGGCAAGGCTGTCAATTTCGTCAATAAATATCAAGCAAGGAGCAGAACGAGTTGCTTTCTCAAAAATACTTCGCAAACGAGCTTCTGCTTCGCCGTAATACTTGCTCATCACCTCTGGGCCATTGATGGCAATGTAGTTTAACTCTAACTCTTCTGCCAAAACACGGGCTGTTAAAGTTTTTCCCGTACCGGGCGGGCCAACGAGTAAAACCCCACGCGGAGGCTCTAACCCTAATTTCACCAATAAATCTGGACGTTTAAGTGGAATTTCAACTAACTCTCTGATTTCTTGGAGAACATCAGCCAAGCCCCCGACATCTTGCCAAGAAGTTTTTGAGTTCGTTCGAGCTGATGGGGGGGTGACATCAGCATCATCCATTGGTGTAGCTGCATCGGTGGAATTGGATCTGACTCGGCTGGAACTCCTTGTTCTCGGAATATTGCCTTGCCGGGGAATACTACTGAGATTATGAGATCGAATTTGAATAGAAGTTTTTAACTCCCCTTTCTCTACTTTTTCTTCTAAAGCTTTGGCAATTTCTAATAGGTGTTCAAATCCTTTAAATATGTCGTCCATTGATTTTACTTAAATAAAAGGGAGAGAAAAATTTAATTTCTAAAAAATTCAACAGTTTCAATTTTTATTGCTGTTCATACCAATTCTCTATGAAATGCCCCTAAATATTTTTGAACATAGCGAATTAACTTGAGAAAATCTCTGCGTACCTTTGCGCTAACCTCCGCGTACCTTTGCGTTAAAAAAAAACTATGATTTGGCAAAGAAGATAAACTAGACTAAAATCCTCTTCCCTCCTGCATCATCCCAACTACAAATATTTACGCCGTTGTACTTAATCGAAGACGAGCAAAGTTATACGGGGCAGTGAAATTGTTGTAACGAATTCGCAAACGGTTTTCAAATTGACGATCGAGTGCTTCAACGTGTTCGCTAAATTGTGATTCTGCTTCCCAAGGAATTAGGTAGGCTGAATTGTAGATCATTGTGTCCATTTGGGGAGTATTTTCCACCACTTCGATCGCAATGGAGTTGAGCGTGCTTTTAAATACATCTATGATGCTTTGCTTGCGATCGCTCATTCCCTGTTCGATGGTTTGCCCTATTTGGATTACCCGCTCCATACTCAGGGGTTGGCCCACTAGCTTATCCCTTTCGGTTTTGAGATTTGGGTGTTCTGCCAATAGTCCCTGAATTTCTGCCTCGGTATCCCAAAAAACTTTGACACTAACTTCTCGGCAACCCGATAACTTCGCAAGCAATTGCGTCAATTCTTCTTGATGAGGACGAATTAATTGCTTTGAAACCGTTTCCCAGCTTGAAACCAAAAGTCCAAATTGCACGGGCAGTAAATTGCGTTGGCGTAGCCCGTCGTAGACATCGCCTCCTTGCATGATCTCCTCAAGGACTTTTTCATGACTTAGCAGGTTACGACGGCTAGCCAAATAACGCTCTTGCTGTGCTTCCGAATAGATTACTGCAAAATCATCCAAAATTTTAATTTGTACGGGTTGCCGATCTAAGCCCTCTAAATTTAAATTTTGTGGAGCAGGCAAGGTCAAAATTCCATAAATGTAAAAGCCATAACTCATAAAAATGTCTTACCAAAAAGAATTTAGATAAAAAAGTTATAGGGGTTTAGAAGTGAGTACTAATCTTAACTTGGCATGAACTAAGCTTAACTGAGCCAGTCCTAAGTCCAAATCACCTTCAACCACAACACCCGTATTTAATAGGCGATCGAGGAGTTCTAGAATAGAGGGTTGACTAGAGGTTTCACCGGGGTAGTATCCTCCAGATTGGGGAAGTAAATTTCCCATTTCACCCAAGTTAATATTTAGATCGGCTGGGTCAACATCAAATATCTCGCAAAGCTTAACAACCTGTTGTTCAAGCTGTTGCAGGCTTTCGGCAGCCCGATCTAGCTCAGAGTCGTTGAGAGTGCCAGCATCCATTCGCCGAATCACCTGAGCTTCCATGAGTTGGCGTATCAGTTCAACAACCGTTAGTAACAACGGCGCTAAACCGGAATCGGAACCTTTTGATTTGCTAATCGCCTGCATTCTGATGATTAATAGGATTGAGTGCTTTGAGCGATCGCAGTTCTGTTTCTAGACTGACAAGACGCTCTTGAAGTTGTTGATTAGTTGCTAATAAGGTGCGAGTTTGACTATTAAGATAGGGGTCGCTCTCCCACCAGTTAATTCCAATTTCTTTGGCTTTATCAACAGAAGAAATCAACAAACGAATTCGGATGTTGAGCAGTTCTGTGGAGCCTACGGAAATAGAAATATCTCCTGCTATCACAATGCCTTTATCCAGAACCCGTTCGAGAATATCTGCCAAAGTAGAACCCTGAGTTGATGTGGTGATAGCTCCCCGGTTAGTATTAGTACTCATTTGTTTATTAAATGACCAGAATCAAAAGCAACTGTTTGTGAGATGTTAGGCGACTCGGCATTGCCCTGCATTTGTACTAATACTCCCTGTTCTCTGAGAGACTTGAGTGCAGCCACAATTTGACTGCGATCGATCCCTAACTCTACTGCCAATTCAGAGAAACGCCTTCCTGGAGAATTGCACAGGTAGTTGTAGACCTCATGCTCGTAAGGTACTCGTTGTTCCAATACAATCTGATTTTGGCTGTCTGGTATTGTCTCAGTTGGCTGAGATTGAGTATTTATACGATGATAGAATTCACTTAAAACCTCTTCCAGTAGGCGAGTTGCTTCCATAAGAGGTTGATTCGTGCGAGAAAGCAGGATATCGGCACAAATATCTTGGAAGCTAGGATCTCCAGGGTTTACGGAAATTTCGTGTTCGTGGCAGATTTTGGCAATCATCAGACAGGAACGTAATCCACCGCCCTGTCCAGAACCAGATCGACTCCAAAACATCCGTACTAAGCGGACAATTACTTCTGCTTTCTCAGAATCTATGCCTGTTTTATGAACTACAATTTCCTGCTGACTCAGTTCATCAGGTGTAGGCATATCGATGGTAATAACACGATCCATCAAAGCATCCTGAGTTGCATGAACTCCACAATACTCTTGAGGATTTGATGTTAAAATTGCCCGAAACTTAGGATGAACCCGGATATACTCGGCTCGCTGTTGGTTTGTTGGCAATACCAACAACCTCTCCTCAAGTACCGAGAGTAAAACGTTATTTACCTCCGGGTGCGATCGATTGAATTCGTCGTAAACCAGCGTAAATCCTTCTTTACAAGCTAGGGTTAATCGGGCATCAACCCAGTGTTGTCGAAGTTCATCTTCAACTTTCACAACGCTGTGGATGAAGTTATCAACAACCTTTTTGCGGGTATAACCTAATTGATTACCAATCAAGTCTGAGGTTTTAAACTCATCATCTCCAAATAAGAGGATGATCGGCTGGTTGAGCAAATCAGCTAGATGCATTGCCAGAGTAGTTTTTCCGACTCCGGCCGCACCACGTAAATGTACTGAAAAACCCGACTGCAGATAGCGCAAAGCACGTTGAGCGATGCGTTGAATAGCAGGGGTATTGACAAATCGTTGGGGAGATGCATTTAATACTGTTGTCAAGCTCTAAGTACCTCGTAAGTAATAATTTTATGTAAAAGTAATTTTTTGCACATCGGAAATATAAAATACAGATGTCAAGAAGCCTTAACTGAACTCAAATCCAACCCATTTTGGCATCAACATAAGACTAAGTAATGTTTTATATAATGTCATCAGCAAGATTACGGTCTTGTGAGACAGCTGTAACAAATCTACACAAGTGTAAATTAATATGGTTCTGCGCTTCTTACTATTACCGATTACTGGCCCATTAATGGGGGTAACGTGGCTTGGGGAAAAAATTTTAGAACAAGCCAATACTGAAATTGATGATAAAGAAAATCTCAGCAAGCAACTTCTTACACTCCAACTTGCTTTTGATATGGGAGAACTTTCTGAAGAAGAGTTTGAAATTCAGGAAGAAGCTCTTTTATTAGCGATTCTGGAAGCAGAAAAGCAGGAAACAGAGGATAGGGAATAGGGCGTTGCATAAATGCGGGATGATTTTTCTCACGCAGAAGCGCTCCAGACGCAGATAAGCTGTTGTGTTTTTAATTTGCATATTGAGACAGCAGGGGAGCAGAGGGGCAGAGGGGCAGAGGAGAGGGTTTACAGGTTTTACCTAAAAGATTATGAAGCAACTTGTAGGCGCGACAGCTTAGATAAGGAGTTTTAAATTTCAATACGTACAATTTCATCTCTAGATTTAGCAACGCCAGTAAAAGAGTCATTTCCCGACATTTTCACTGACACATAAAATGTGATGACGTTGTATATACAATATACTATATTAGATATTAAGCATTACCGAAGTAAGGTTGCAACCTTACTTCGGTAATGCTTATATGACACATATACATGGAAGATACCTAATGGTTGCCCGTTCTAAAATGGATAATCTTGGTCGTAACCAAGTAATTAATATTAGAGTTCAAGAACAACAACGGGATTTAATTGACAATGCGGCTTCGATTCTTGGTAAAAGCCGTTCTGACTTTATGTTAGAGGTAGCCTGTAGAGAAGCTGAAAAAGTCATTTGTGACAAAACCTTCTTTGCATTAGATGAGGAAAAATATCAAGAATTCATGGCTATTTTGGAATCACCACCTAAAGCGAATGAAGAAATTCGTAAACTCTTAACTACTAAATCGCCTTGGGATTGATGACAAACCAAACGAAAATGATTAATGCTCCTCAGCCTGTTACTAAAGACCATGATGTATCAGAGTTTGAATCTAAATCAGAAGCCTTGAATAGCTGGCTGAAGGAGAGAGCTTTGAAAAGTGAGGGAGATGCAGCCAGAACATTTGTAGTAACAGTTGAAAATAAAGTAATAGGCTATTACTGTTTAGCAACGGCTTCTGTAACTCATTTAGCAGCTGTTAGCAAAGCTAAACGGAATGCACCAGACTCTATACCGTGTATGCTTATTGGTAGGCTAGCTGTAGATACCAAATGGGAAGGACAAGGTATAGGGTCTGGTTTATTAAAAGATGCTATTAAACGCATTTTATCAGTATCTCAAATAGCTGGTGTTAGATGTATTTTGGTTCACGCTAAAGATGAAGAAGCCCAAAAATTTTATTTAAAACGTGGTTTTCAAGCATCACCAATAGAACCATTAACACTAATGATGACTTTAAAAGATATTCGAGCAAGCATTGTAGATTAACCTACACTACCACTCTATATAACTAGCCGTTCCATAATATTCATAAGAGCGATCGTACTTCTGTTACTACGATAGCAAAGCTATTAATGAAAATGATAATCGTAGTAGGGTATGGAAGAACTTATCATTTCTAATTAGAGGTGAGTTAATTGCAACAAAAGGAGAGTAATGATGAAAAAAGTAGCGGTGTTTGGCAATGCTGGAGGCGGTAAATCAACTTTGAGCAAAAGATTATCCCAAATCACTGGTTTACCACTTCACGTCCTGGATAAAATTAAATATCAATCAGGAGGTGTAGAGGTTCCCCAGGAAGACTATAAGCGCACTCATCAGCAAATCTTATCAACTGACCGATGGATTATTGACGGGTTTGGTTGCATGGAAACTCTTTGGCTACGACTGAACGAGGCAGATACTCTAGTTTATGTGGATCTACCACTATATCTGCATGGATGGTGGGTAACTAAACGATTCATCACAGGTTACTTAAAACCGCCAGACGGCTGGCCTCAAGACAGCCCAATATTGAAGAGTTCCCTCAATAGTTACCGCGTGCTTTGGTTATGCCACAAATATTTGACTCCAAGATATCGTGAATATGTCGCGCAAGCTCAAAGCACTAAAAATGTCTACCACCTACGCTCGCCTCAAGAAATCTCAGAATTTTTTGAATTAGTAAAAAACGAGACTAACTTTAAAGATGGTCTATCAGTCTAAATTAAAGTACTATTTTGGCAAGATGGGGTTAGGGTGTGGGGTGTAAGGAAAAATCAAGAAAAGTAAATATGAGTACCGACACAAATAAATCTCTTCCTCGCTACACCCAACACCCAAAAGCGTTATAGATAATGGGTTTGCCGTTAACTTAGTGCTATTCGGATTAGAGACTATTAACTAATGATGACCCTTACTAGTTAATACCAGTTTAAAAAAAGAATGCGACAAATAGACCATTTGTAGAGACGCGATTCATCGCGTCTTCACCCAAGGATGTGTTGCAATCATTAATTGAATTGGTATAACTTTATTTGTACCGACTTACTAGTATTCCAATGTTAAGGTTTTGAATTTTGGTGTCTTGTCCTCCAAGTCAGTCTTTGCTTGCTGATGGGTAATGTCCTCTTCAGCAATTATTTGACTGTTTAAAATAGCAAGACGCTGCTGAATCTGAGATTGGCGTGCTTCGAGTTTCTTTAGTTCCTCCTCTAAACGCTCTTTTTCAAGCATTATTTTGTAAGCATTTAAGTAAACTGTTGCTTGCGAACGTTGAGGAGGCATGGTGCTAAGTTTGGCTTGAATTTGTCCACGTTTTGGAGTGCGGTGCATAATAAATTTCTCTTTGGGTATGAAAGTATTTAGTTTAATTAGCTGTTAAAATAAACAGCCGGCTGCTGCTTGGATGCGTTCTAAAGGCTGAACTGAGCGAGGAAGCATTGGTAAGCGAACCATTGTCAAACCTGGAAAATCGCAATTAATGGTAATGGTTGCTGTAGAAGTAAAGCGGTTTAGAACAAGGTAATTCTGGCTCACACCTATTTCTTGCATAGATTTGAACAGGCGTTGTTGTTCGGCAAGTACACTAGCCTGGTTAAGCGTAACCCCAATGAACTCTGCTTGCTGTGGGTCTTTTAGCACTTTTTGGGCTTTGACTACGCGCTGTCGCAAAGTTCGTAAACGCCCCATAAACTCTGTACGACCAAGGACATTCTGATACTTGATCCAGAGTTTGAAAATCCAAGCTAGCCAGTCTGCTAGTGCATTTGGCATTTCTAGAAAACGTAGAAGATGACCTGTAGGAGCAGTGTCTAAAATAATCAAGTCTTCTTCTTGTTGCTCTAGCAATTCCATTACTGTTAACAGAGAAAGCATTTCATCAATCCCTGGTAAAGCTTGACCGACAATTTTGCGCCAAGCAGCAGGAGCATAAGCCATTTCAATAGTTTCGCTTGTTTGGGTTTCGCCACTCATCATTTCGGCCAGTTCCCATAGGTAATCAGCTCTGAATTGATCGACAATACGATCGCTATCTACTTCCTGACCTCGAAGATTGGCTGTTATTTGATATGGTTCGTGTCCTAAACTCAGACCAAAGGCATCACCCAAGGAATGAGCAGGATCGATGGAAACCATGCGAATTTTGCGATCGGGATGTTGTTGAGCCATCGCCCAACCAATGGCAGCTGCTACTGTGGTCTTGCCTACTCCACCTTTACCGCCAATTAGTAACAGGCGGCGACCTTGGGTGAGAAAATCTCCAAAGCTAGGAGGAATTGTTTCAGGCCATTGAATTGGGAGTAGATCGAAAAGAGATAGCGGTTCCAGCTGAGGAATATGGATTTGGTTGATGAGATGGCAGAGGGCTACAATTCCCAAAGGCTCCTCATCTTGCTGTGGCACAATAAACATCGGCTTTTCGTTAGCAAGATCCGTATACTGGCTGATAAGCGGTTGTTGTTCTTGATAACGATCGCGGTCAGTCGCACTGGCAAGGACTTGGTTAACAAACAATCCTCCGCAAGGAACCTGCATGGTTTGTAAGGCTTCTAGGAATCGTTTTGACTCCAACCAACTCATTGGTTCGGCGATCGCAACTAACAAACAAGCTGTATGCTTAGGATCTTGAAGGAGACGGCGACCTTGCAATAGTTCAGCTTTCAGGGTTTGCAAAAATTCGTCAGCGCGATCGGGTGTGTAACTCCCAGCAAAGGTCTTGCTAATATACCGATGCTTTTCTTGAAACAGTTCCAGAGAATGAAGGAAAGTGTCTAAAAAATCCATCAATCCAAACAAGTTGAGAGTATGACCGCTAGGAGCCATATCTACTACTACTCGATCTACCTGCTGCTCCTGAAAAAGGCGTTGGATTTCTAACAAGCCCATCAACTCGTCCAGTCCAGGCCAATTTAAATCCCAAACTGGCAGCAAGTCTTCTCCTTCAACAAAACTACCCCGCTCCACTAACAGTTCTAACACCTGACCATAACGTTCTTTAAAGTCTTGTAGCAGACGCTTTGCATCCAACGCCCTTACTCGTAGATTGGGTAGTTCTGCTATGGGACGAGGAATGTCATCAACGCTAACTTGTAAGACATCTCCAAGAGAGTGAGCCGGATCGGTTGAGATTAAAAGAATTTGCTCATTGGCAAATTTCTGCGCCCAACGACATGCAAAGGTGCAGGAGATTGTCGTTTTTCCGACTCCACCTTTGCCGCTAAACATAGCAAGGTGTAGGTTATCAAAAAGTTCCATCCCGTTTGTCATTTCCGGCGTTTTAGGATAAAGTTACTACATATTTTTAAAGTTTGTTTAAGTAATTTCCCGGAATAAAGGTATTTAAAACCGAATTTAGGGACTTTAGACCCTTTTGGCAGAGAGCAAGAATTGTATTTTCTTCCTCCTGCCTCACTTCGACTACGCTCAGTGACCACCTGCCTTCTGCATTTCTTCGCTAATTAATTTTGTTGAGTTACTTACAAAGATTAGCCGAGGAACTATAACTGAGGTAAAGATTTAGCCAGAGATGTCCAAAGGTAAGGAGATAAGATGGTTAACAGTTCTCAAGGCGATATAAATATTGGATGTAATGTCCAAGGTATTTCTGAATACGACTTTTTTTCTGACAGTAATTTTGAGGAAATTCATTGTCGTCCACTTAAAACAGACTCTCCTTACTTAGGATTAAAAACTTTTGAAATTAAAGATAAAGATAAATTTTTTGGTCGGGAGAAGTGGATTGCTAATCTAGGCGATCGCTTAAAAAAAGATAGTGTAATCTTGCTTTTAGGAGCATCAGAGAGTGGCAAATCATCATTGATTCGGGCAGGTTTAATTCCTTGTTTGGGATTTTATAAAAAATCATTAATTAATATAAGTTTTCACCCAGATGAAAATCCTTTTAAATCTCTTTATCAGTGTCTTGCTTCTACTTATGGCAAAAAATCGCCACTAGCGGATATTGCTAAAGAAATAAGAGAAAATACCCTAATTAAAATTGTCACATTCCTCAAACAAGATTATCAGTGCATTCTGATTTTTATTGACCAATTTGAAGAACTGTTTACGAAAACTCAAAAGCCGGAACGTGATAAATTTTTTGCTAGTCTCTTTCAACTGTTCCAGCAGCAGGATAGCTCTGTCAAAATTGTTTTAACAATGCGGTCTGATTTTTTGGATAAATTTAGTGAATATCCCCAACTTGCGAAGATCCACGATCGCTATAGTCGTATACTCACTAGAATGAGCGATGGAGAATTAAAGTTAGCGATCGCTGAACCTGCTGCTAGATATGGCGTTACCTTTGAGCAAGGTCTAATTGAGCAAATTATTCATGATTTTCACCAACAAAATGATTATTTACCACTTCTGGCATACACCCTGAATGTATTGTGGGAAAGAGAAGATATTGCAAACGGGGTTTTGAAGACAAAGACTTATCAAGAACTAAAAGAGCAAACGTTTGGTTATTTAAGCGAACAAGCTAATCAATTTATTAATCCTAGTCTTGGATGGCACGATCGCCATTTGAGAGAAAAGGAACAAGAGATTCAAAAGTTACACCTTGCACTGACTGAATTAAAACTGCGCGAGCAATCCGCCAGGGTTTTGAATTTACTTCCTGTTCAACCGCTAGAAGGTTTGGTGCTGGCAATTCAAACAATGGGTGAGAATCTAGAAAAATACTCAAACCAGCTTCTAGCTCCTGTTTTGGGAAGCTTAAAGCAAGCAATGAACACACCGACAGAGACGAATAGCTTACGCGAACACGAGCAAGAGGTTAATTGTGTAGCCTTTAGTCCTGATGGCAAGTTTATTGCTAGTGGCAGTAGCGATTCTACGGTGTGCTTGTGGAATATCATGGGCAATCCTACTGCTAAATTTTTGTTGGGACACGAGCAAGAGGTGAATTGTCTAGCCTTTAGTCGTGATGGCAAGTTTCTTGTTAGTGGCAGTATTGACGGAATTTTGTGTTTATGGGATCTAGAAGGTAATCTCATTAATCAACCGTGGCAGGGACATGAGGAAGGAGTTATTTCTGTCGCCTTTAGCCCAAATAGCGAGCATATTATCAGTGTTGGTTTTGACGGAACAGTGTGTTTGTGGGATTTACAAGGTAACGCCATTACTCAACCTTGGCGCGGACATAAGGAAGGAGTTATTTCCGTCGCCTTTAGCCCAAATGGCAATCGCATTATCAGTGTTGGTTTTGACGGAACGGTGTGTTTGTGGGATTTACAAGGTAACGCCATTACTCAACCCTGGCACAAACATGAGGCGAAAATTATTTGCGTCGCCTTTAGCCCCGATCGCAAGTTGATTGTCAGTGGTAGCAGTGATTGTACAGTGCGGTTGTGGGACATCCAAGGTAATCCCATCGGTGAACCTTGGCACGGGCATGAAGGACATGTAAATTCTGTAGCGTTTAGCCCTGATGGCAAGTTTATTATTAGTGGTAGCAGCGATCGCACAATCCGCTTGTGGAATATCAATGGCAACCCCATGACTCAACCTTGGCGGGGACATGAAGGACAGGTTAATTCTCTAGCCTTTAGCCCCGATGGCAAGTTGATTATCAGTGGTGGCGATCGCACTGTGCGTTTATGGGAGCTAGATCAAATACTACAAGATCGGGTTATCGGGCGATCGCAGCGCAAATATGAGAATTGGGTCAATTCTGTCGCCTTTAGCCCTGATGGTCAGTTGATTGTCAGTGCTAGCAATGATTCGACAGTGCGCTTATGGGATATGAAAGGCAACCCCATTGGTCAACCTTGGCACGGACATGAAAAAGAAGTTAATTCTGTCGCCTTTAGTCCTGATGGTCAGTGGATTGTCAGTGCTAGCAATGATTCGACAGTGCGCTTATGGGATATGAAAGGCAACCCCATTGGTCAACCTTGGCACGGACATGAAAAAGAAGTTAATTCTGTCGCCTTTAGTCCTGATGGTCAGTGGATTGTCAGTGCTAGCAATGATTCGACAGTGCGCTTATGGGATATGAAAGGCAACCCCATTGGTCAACCTTGGCACGGGCATGAAAAAGAAGTCAACTCTGTCGCCTTTAGTCCTGATGGTCAGTGGATTATCAGTGCTAGCAATGATTCGACAGTGCGCTTGTGGGATATTCACGGCAACCCCATTGGTCAACCTTGGCACGGACATGAAAAAGAAGTCAACTCTGTCGCCTTTAGCCCTGATGGTCAGTGGATTATCAGTGCCAGCAATGATTTGACAGTACGCTTGTGGGATATTCACGGCAACCCCATTGGTCAACCTTGGCACGGGCATGAAAAAGAAGTCAACTCTGTCGCCTTTAGTCCTGATGGTCAGTGGATTGTCAGTGCCAGCAATGATTTGACAGTGCGCTTATGGGATATGAAAGGCAACCCCATTGGTCAACCTTGGCGCGGACATGAGTATTGGGTAAATTCCGCAGCTTTTAGCCCTGATGGTAAATTGATTGTCAGTGGTAGTCTTGATGGAACAGTCCGCTTGTGGCAATGTGGGTGGCAAGAATGGTTGCAAGTTTGCTGCAACAGGTTACATTACCATCCCGTCTTTCAAAATCCTGAAAATGGCAGTGATGTAGAAATTGCCCACAAAACTTGTCAAAAATATGTATGGAATCCACAATTCCCTAAACAGTTGAACAACCAAGGTGCAGCAAAGCTAAAAGAGAAAACTTTTTCAGCAGCTTTGGAGGACTTTAACCAAGTAGTTCAAGTTAATTTTACATCGCACTGGAAACATCGTCTTGCTTGGCAATCAGTACCCACAGAGAACCAATAATTCGGACTACGGTTTGTTTAACTGTACTAGCGGGTTGACTGGGGGTGATTTACTAATTTCATAATTCAAGTGCCTATCTGCCAACAAGCTCCTGAATGCGTCGTCAAAGTATAGACTGTTAAGAGTTCCCTGCCCCTCTGCCTACACAGCGATGGGAGCTTTTTTGATGGAAGTCCCTTATGCGTAGGCATAGCCCAAAGTAAGTATCACCTGTTCAAAAATTATGTTTCCAATGCCAATTTTCAGCAACATTTTAAGTATAATTGCTTATTGATAAATTATCTCCGACATTAAAATCTTACGAATAGGTTCAAATAAATCAGCATAGAGGAAAAAGTTATGGCTTTGAGCGTCACACTAGAGATCGGCAATGATGTTGCTAAAATCACTTTGTCTGGAGAATTAGATGCAATGACTGCACCCGTTTTCAAGACAGAGGTAGAGAAAGCAGCAGTTGAGAATCCAAAACACCTCGTGTTGTTGATGCAAGACTTAGAATATATGGCCAGTGCGGGTCTGCGGGTACTCATTTTTGCTAAACAAACAATAGATGCTAATGCAAATATTTACATAGTTGCTCCGCAAGAAATGGTATTGGAAACACTCAAAAAAACTGGACTTGACCAAAGCTTACTTGTAGTTGATGAATATGATGCTGCTTCCTGAGAAACTCAACTAGTCACTACCAAAAAAACAAATTTACGTTGGTAGAAACTCTAATCTGCACAAGCATCAACTAGGTAGGCAATAGCATCGTCTGCAAGTGCCGCGATCGTTTCTGGACTGAGTGAAGGCTCAGAAAATAGAAAATTCAAAAACATATTTTTCTGAAACCTTAATGCCTCAACCACAAAAACACCTGGAAACACTGATGCTGAAGCTACAGCATTAATTTCTTCGAGTTCAAATACGCCATAGTGATGAGAAATGTTAACTAAACCAAGCTTAGTGACTCCAACAGTAGCCAGTACTTGATTTAGGAGCATCCCCTTCGTTGCCACTGCCAGTCCAGATGCTAGCATCATACTAAATAGGTCGTTGCGCTGGATATTCGTAGCGATTTGTTGTTTCACATCGCGTGCTAAATCCCAAAAGGACATACTTGGTTTTAAGGTGTGAAATGTCAAAGTGGATGAAGCTAAAGACCCCATCTGCTCATCACTAATTACTGGTTGGATGCGGCGACGCAGGTCTGCAAATGACTGACAACTCAAACAGATATCTCGCTTTTTTCCACCTGTTATTTTATTCGCGGCTGCAAGCATCATGGCAGCACACAAAGCACTCTGTTCGCTCGCTTTCTCCTTTCTGTAAACTTCATTGAACCGTTGGGTGAAAGTTTCATCAAGCTGGCGATAAACCACGTTAGCACGACGTAATTCCGGTGTTTGATACTGCTCAAAACCTAAAGTTTCGGGACGATGGGCGACATATTGGCTGACAAGCCGCAACAGACAATCAATCGTATTTACCACACCACCGTATCCTTGCATTGAGGCAGGGAAAAGCTTTGGCAATGCAGGCAGCACAGGCAAACGCGCCACTGTTTCAACAGATTGTCCCGCTGCTATCTTTTGACAGTACGTCAAGATATCTGCTTGCAGTCGGATGCAGAATGTGCCATCTGCAACGCCATGATGTAAGGTGACAATCAAAAAGCTGACTGTTGATTCCTTTGGTTCGCCAACAGGCTGAACCAATACAGCACGTATGAGATATTTGTCGCTTTCAATTTTTTGATTTAGTTCTTGCAAAACAATATTTTGCCATTGATTATCATCTTCGCTATGTACCAGTTGCAACGGGATCGTCACGCCTCCCTCTTCAAAGCGTGGGGAATCGGTAGAACCAACGATCCGACAATTTAGACGTGGGTGGCGACGTTGGGTCAAGTCAATTGCCTGTCTGACAATGGCTGCACTCAAGGGTCCTCTAATACGGTTAATGACAACGTTAGTTAATGCGCCCCCAAGCTGATTTGCAATTTCAAACACGCGTTCGTCAGGAGACAGTATTCTATTTACATTCAAAGTGGAAGAATTTATCTGCATTATAATTTACTCAAATACAATGTTAATATGTGGGCCATTGAGTGCTTAAATAGTTGAAACAACGACTGAGAGCATCGCCGCATCAACTGTTCCTAAAACGTGATCGTCACTTTCGAGCTAGAAATCTATTATTGGTTAAATAGTCTTCTATATTTCTGCCTAGAGACCATTTATCAAGTAAATCTTTAGATTACAAGACGACGCAGTATGTATTCGTGAGAGGTTAAGGTCGAGCCTCTTAAAATGATTTGTTCTTTAATAGATAGTTTTGATTTACGACCTCCTCGCATAACAATAATTTTCACTTTTTTAAATTCTAATAAAGCTTGTTTTTCATGATACAATCACTGTGCATTTAAGATTAATTGTTGTAATTGTTCATACTCCAAACTAATCAAAGGCTTTGTTTTTTAGGATTGTCTTCAATATAATTCAGTATGCCGCTCATATTTCTGTGTAAAAAAACTCTATAGCAGTCCTAAATCATTTGTGAAAGTTATATATCTCTTTCTTCTTTCTTCCCTTTGCGCCCTTCTCTGACGAGACGCCGCGCGAAAGCGTACTTTGCGGTTCGTTTTCTTATTTATAATTTTTCACGAATTAAATAGGATTGCTATATAATCTTCTTCTATAACAGAATGATACTATTTTAGAGATATCTACTGTTTGGACTTTGAACAAAAAGAAGATAGTTCGCAAGTGTTCTTTCCCCTCTGCTCGCTACGAGGCAAAGTTTGTGTAGCGCACCACTAGAATTATGGCGATCGCACATAGCAATAACGCTCAAGATGATGGCTTTGATTTCCAAGTGAATTATCAACTTTAAGCTTGGGGAATTGGCAGTGAACAGAAAAAATCAACAGTCAAAAGGAAATAATAGGTTGGCAAGGCAGTACATTGGCAAGGCAGTTGCGCACTTCTTCTTACAGCGTCTTTGCCAGCAGAAGCAACTGGTGTTTAAAAGTCAGGATGCTGCATTGCCGATTGTGCTTACCCTATGCTTTTGGTTAGGGAGCATTGCTGCCAAACCCGTACTTGGACAATCCATCGTTCCAGCTAATGATGGGACAGGGACAGTTGTGACTCAAGAGGGAAATCGCATTGATATCCAAGGGGGTCAGCTTTCTGGCGATCGGGCGAACCTATTTCACAGCTTGGAGAAATTTGGACTCAATCAGGAGCAGATTGCCAATTTTCTCTCAAATCCCGATATTCACAACATTCTCACACGAGTTGTCGGCGGAGATCCTTCAACCATCAATGGATTGATTCAGGTAACTGGAGGAAATTCCAACTTATTCATCATGAATCCAGCTGGAGTCATCTTTGGGCCGAATGCCCAAATTAACCTTCCGGCTGACTTTACGGTAACGACTGCTACAGCAATTGGCTTTGACAATCGCCTTTGGTTTAATGCAGTCGGTAAAAATGATTACTCAAATTTAAATGGCAATCCCTCTGGGTTTGCCTTTGATTTCGCCAATCCTGGGACTATTATCAATGCTGGTAGTTTGTCAGTTTTAGAAAAACACAATCTGGCTTTAATCGGTGGGAGTATTATCAATACGGCGACATTGAGCGCACCTGGCGGCAATATCACTCTTGCAGCAGTACCGGGGACAAACCTGATTCGGATCTCTCAAGCAGGAAACCTGCTGAGTTTAGAGCTAGAACTGCCAAGAAATACAACAGAGCAACAGCTAGCAATTAACCCTCTGGATTTGCCAACCCTGTTAACCCAAGGGGCTAAGGGACTAAATCTTGGTGCGATCGCGAATTTAGATGCGGGCACAGTACAGTTAACACGATCTGGTACAACTATCCCAACTGCCGCAGGAACTACGATCGCTTCTGGAACCCTAGATGTTTCCAATACAGGAGTTATGCAGACAGGTGGTACAGTAAACGTCTTGGGCGATCGCGTCGGATTGATTGGTGCTAACATTAATGCCTCTGGTACAACTGGTGGCGGCATCGTTCGGATTGGGGGAGATTACAAAGGTCAAGGTATCTTGCCCAATGCCTTACAGACGTTTGTTAGTAGTGATTCGGTAATTAATGCTAACGCACTGCTAAACGGTGATGGCGGTCGGGCGATCGTTTGGTCAGATAATAACACTCAGTTCTTTGGTAAGATCGACGCCATCGGGGGGCTTAACAGTGGGAATGGCGGGTTAGTAGAAGTATCTAGCAAAGGATTGCTCTTATTTCAAGGCTTAGTTGATTTGCGTTCGCCTGGGGGGGAAGTCGGCACGCTCCTGCTAGATCCGACTGATATTAACATCAGCAGCGCGATGGATACCGCCAGTATGACCTTTGGTAGTGGAATATTTGCTGACACCACCACAACCTCTTCTAATCTCAACTCGACTACGCTACAAAATCAACTAGCTTTGAGTAATGTTACCGTTTCGACAACATCGGGTTTGGCTGGTAAAGGAGATATTACAGTCAGCAATCCGATCTCATGGAGCAGTGGTTCTGACTTAAAATTAGCTGCCGATCGCAATATCAACATCAATGCCAACATCGGCACAACGGGTACTGGCAATACAAATCTAACGCTAGAAGCTAATAACAGTATTTTTATCAACTCAAATGCCAAGCTAACAGCCAGTGGCGCGGGGAAGTTGGATGTCACCCTCAATGCAGATCGAGACGGTATCAATGGAGGAGCGATCGCCCTCAAAAACGGTGCTGCGATCGATTCTAATGGAGGCAATATAATTCTGGGCGGTAGTAGTAACCCTTTAAATGAGCCGGCACAAGGAACAGCAGCGAATCCCATTGGAGTCAGCCTTAATGGAGCTACTCTCAATTCTGGTACTGGCAATATTTCGATTAAAGGTCAGGGAAACAATGCTGATGCTAGCGAGCAGAAAGGCATTTTGCTGAATAATAGCAGCATCATGGCCGTAAATGGAGATATCAGCTTAACTGGCATAGGCTACGGGAATGGAAACAACAACAACGGGATTCAGCTTAACAATAGCCTGGTCAACTCTAATGGAACTGGGAGGATTACACTCCAAGGTACTAGTAACGCCAGGGGAGGTAGGGACAACGACGGCATTGAAGTAAACAGTAGCACGATCGCCGCGACTAAAACGGGGACAATTACTCTAGAGGGGATTGCCGGAGTCGGGACTGATATTAGTGAGGGAATATATATCGGTCGCAATTCCAAAGTCCGTTCAGCCAATGGAAATATCAGCCTCATGGGTACTGGCGGTAATGGAGGGGGAAATCGTAACTTCGGCATTTTCCTTGAAGACGGCGCAGAGGTGGAATCGACGGGAACAGGAAATATAAGCTTAGAAGGCGCTAGTAGTAACAGTACAGAAGGAATTAGCATTAAGAACAGTTCCATTAACCCCACTGGAACAGGTAGTGGTATGATCGCCCTCACTGCTGATGAAATGAACTTCCTTGGCTCCACCCAAATCAAAGGTACTGGTATCCTTCAGTTGCAGCCTCGTACTCCTAGCTTAGACATTACCTTGGGTGGCAACATTAACGATGCCCGTTTAAATCTAAATGCCAGTAAATTAAACACCTGGCAAAATGGCTTTTCTCAAATATTTATCGGGCGAGATAACAGCAGTGGTGCAATTACCCTAGCTGGTGATGTGACTTTCAATGATCCGGTTACTTTGCGATCGCCCTTTGGCTTAGGTTCCATTAACACTAGTGGATTTCAACTCACTGGAGCTGACAATGCCACCCTTAACCTACAAGCCAACCAAAACATTACCACTGGCGATGTGGTAAATCAAGGTCGAGAGATTAGAATAATCAGTACCAATGGCAATATCAATACCAGTGCGGGAACTCTCAACACTAGTTCTACAACTGGGAATGGGGGAGCGATCGCTCTCGAAAGCGGCGATGCCATTTCTACGGGCAACCTGAACAGTTCAGGAGTTAACGGTGGTGCCATCATCGCCAAAGCTGCCACCAATATTACCACTGGCGCAATTGATTCTGGCAGTAGTTTCGGCAAAGGTGGCAATGTCACCCTTGACTCCAGCCGTGACATTCAAGCTACCCAGATTAACGCCCAAGGTGGGAAAAACGGTAGAGGTGGTGACATAGATATCACCGCTAGACAATTTTTCCGAGTCACAGACACCTTCACCGACAGCAACAGCAGTCTGGCTAGCATTTCCAGCCTTGGCGGTAACGGTGGGGGAGACATCACGATCCGGCATGGAGGAGGCAGCTTAAATCCGTTTCAGATTGGTAATGCCTCGGTAAATGGTACAGCTGGTGCGATCGTTGGCGGGAAAATCTCTATTATCCCTCCTCCACTTATTAATTTTAATCCCGTCGATCTCACCAATCCCTTTGCTCTTACCCAGCAACCTGAAGTAACCTTCGCCTCCACACAAGCAACTGACACTAACATGCCAGAACTGGAGGAAGTCTTCACCAAGACCTTTGAGAATCATTTGGGTATCAGCAATGTCCGCATCAAAACCCTAAAAGAAGCCCAGGCTATATTGCGCCGAATTGAACAA
Organism: Nostoc sp. EspVER01; assembly: GCF_034530635.1. Classification (NCBI taxonomy): domain Bacteria; kingdom Bacillati; phylum Cyanobacteriota; class Cyanophyceae; order Nostocales; family Nostocaceae; genus Nostoc; species Nostoc sp. EspVER01. The sequence continues at coordinate 64,931 of NZ_JAVRCS010000017.1, read as the reverse complement.
GCCACTGGCATTAAACCTGCCCTGATTTATGTCTTGTTTCAACCCCAAACCGAGCAAGACTCCAAATCTCAACAAGACGAGACTGCCAAGCAACCGCAACCTATTTGGGAGTTCCATTCTCAAAGTTTGGAGCAGCGCCGACAGCAAGTACAACCCACTACGCAACAAGCTCAAGATAACTACCAGCTCGAACTAGTGATGGTCACTGCTTCTGGAACACCAATCAGACGGCAGATTAAGGGAGCGACACGAGAGCAAGTCCTCAAAAACGCTCAAGAATTCCAAGGAGCTATCACTAATATTCAACGCTCCCCCCCTTATCTGCCTTTGGCTCAAAAGCTTTATAAGTGGCTGCTTGAACCTTTAGAGAAGGATTTACAAGCTCAAAAAATCACGAATCTTAGCTTTTTGATGGACACGGGTTTACGCTCCCTACCGATCGCCGCCCTCCATGACGGGCAAGGGTTTATTGTGGAAAGATACAGCGTTGGTCTCATGCCCAGCCTATCACTTACTGATACTCGCTATGCGGATGTGAGAAATCAGCAAGTCTTAGCAATGGGAGCTGATCGCTTCCCCGATCAAAAACCCTTACCAGCAGCGTCACTAGAGTTGTCTTTAATCGTCAGTCAATTGTGGACTGGCAAATCTTTCCTCAACGAAAACTTCACCGTGGAAAAGCTCAAACAAGCCCGCGCTTTACAGACGTTTGGTATTGTCCATTTCTCTACCCATGCCAACTTTCAGCCTGGTAATATCAATAAATCCTATATTGAGTTTTGGTATAGCAAATTACTAATTAGCCAATTGCGGCAGTTGAAGTTAAGTCAGCCACCAGTGGAACTATTGGTTTTGAGTGCCTGTCGTACAGCATTAGGGAACCCAGAAGCGGAGTTGGGATTTGCAGGCTTGGCGGTGTTAGCAGGAGTGAAATCAGCGATGGGCAGTCTATGGTCTGTCAACGATGAAAGCACAATGGGACTAATGACAAGTTTCTACGAGAAATTGAAAGAAACTCCGATTAAAGCCGAGGCTCTGCGGCAAGCACAGGTAGCAATGCTCAAGGGTCAGGTGCGACTAGAGAAGGGTCGGTTGGTAACAGCGAGTAAGAGTTTTCCTTTACCGCCAGAGTTAGGACAAATAGGAGACAAAGAATTTGCTCATCCCTACTATTGGAGCGGTTTCACGATCGTCGGCAATCCCTGGTAAGGGACTTCCAGAAAATAAACAATCGAACGATCCAATTTACTGGAATCGTATTTTTCTGTCTCCCCCCTGCACCTACCGTGTACATACAAGTCTTATAAAGTTGTCTAGTAGCGTTTTGATCCCCCCTAACCCCCCTTAAAAAGGGGGGGAATTTTCTTTAAGTCCCCCTTAAAAAGGGGGATTTAGGGGGTTCGGATAACTTGTGTGTACACCGTAGCCTGCACTCTGCCTACACAGCAACGAGATATTTTTTAATTGGAAGTCCCTAAGGGAGTGCATTTTTCAGATACTTCTGAAAAGACTGATACCAATTCACAAAAAATATGATACAGATGCAAACCATAAAACCTATGCTATAGCAGTCGCCAAAGCCGTTAGGACAGTTTGCGGGAAACGCGTCTTCAACAGCGTACTTTGTGATTTTATTGCTGTCCTAAGCTCCCTGTCCGTTGCTATAATTCTCACTTTCTTAATTTTGAATTTTGAATTTTGAATTGGTATAATTTACTGCTTCAAAGATTTACGTTCAATAGAAGTCCTTACGCGGATCATGAATTTACCAAAATCTTTTCTGTTTTTAGCGATCCTTGTTAGCGCACTTTCTCCCACCATTGTCACTTTTGCTAGCTTGCCATCACGGCGATCGCTATCCAACTTGGAGTGGAAAGTCAGTCTCAAATTCCCACCTGTAGATGACCGAGGAGCGCCCTCTCAAACATTGGGTGGAGGAACGCGTGGCTCTTCTTGTATCGATGAGAGAGGAATACCGATAACGCCTTTGATGCCGTCAAAAAATAATTTTGGGAAAACGGTTGCAGCCAATCCAACACTGTATTGGTACATTCCTCAAAATACTGCCCAATCTGGAGAATTGGCTTTGACAGATGAAGCCGGAAATCAAGTTTATCTGACAACTTTTAAACTACCTAGTACTCCTGGCATCATTAAACTGGACTTACCAGCAAATGTTCCTCTCCAAATTGGTAAGTATTATCGATGGTACTTCACGATGATTTGCGATTTTCAAGACCGCGCTCAGGATGAATCTGTCAAGGGATTACTCCAGCGTACTGAAGTAAGTTCATCCCTGAAGAGTCAGCTAGCTGGGGCAGGACTTCTAGAACAGGCAAAAATTTATGCAGAGTCTCAAATTTGGCAGGAAGCATTGAATACCGTTGCTCAATTGCGCCGCGAGAAGCCAACTGAATGGGAAGAACTTTTACAATCAGTCGGTCTAGGGGCGATCGCCAAAGAACCTTTCCTTGACTGCTGCACGAGCGATCGCTAACCTCAGTACATTTTGATGTTGGCAAAGTTAAAACGGCTACTTTGCTAACCTGAAAAATTAATTTTGGTGTAAAAAAGATGATGTTGAAAAAGCTGCTGTGGCAATGGCGCGGTGTTTTGATTACTACTCCTAGTGTGGCTAGTGTGGTCATCTTATTACGCTTTGCTGGTTTAATGCAGCCTTGGGAGTTGGAGGCTTTCGATGGATATATGCGTCTGCGACCCCAAGAAGCACCAGATAACCGGATTGTCATTGTGGGAGTAAATCTTGCAGACATGAAAAAAATTCGTCAGCCAATCGTTCCAGATGGTCTGTATGCTCAATTATTGCAAAAATTAAAAGCCAGGAAACCACGAGCTATTGGTTTAGATATCTACCGCGATTTACCTGTAGAACCAGGACATCAAGAATTAACCAAAGTATTTACATCTACCCCCAATTTAGTCGGGATTCAAAGAGTGGTAGGGGATAACCAACGCGAACCAATTGACCCGCCACCAGCACTCAAAGATAAAGGGCAAGTAGGTGCAAATGATTTGGTTTTAGATCCAGATAAAAAGGTAAGACGGGGTTTGCTCTACTTAACAGATAAAAATGGGGAGACTATTTATAGTTTTGCATTATATTTAGCTTTACTTTATCTTGATGCCGAAGGTATTGCACCCCAAACTTTTGGACAGACAAAAAATTGGCAGTTAGGAAAGACAAGATTTATCCCCTTTGCCGCTAATGATGGTGGCTATGTGCGAGCTGATGACCGTGGCTACCAAATTTTAATTAATTACAGGGGCCCAGCCAGACGCTTTTCTACAGTCACGATGACAGATATTTTGGAAGACAAGGTACCACCAGAATGGGGACGCGATCGCATTATCTTAATTGGTAACGTCAGCGAAAGTTTTGAGGATTTATTCTTCACTCCCTATAGTAGTGGTTTGTTGACTTCCCCAGAACCTATGCCTGGGGTAGAAATTCATGCGAATATTGCGAGTCAAATTATCAGTGCAGCTACAGCAGATCGCCCACTAATTAAGAGTTGGTCGCAGCCAGTGGAAATAGGATGGATTTTTCTCTGGTCTTTTGTGGGTGCAAGTCTAACTTGGCAATGGCGATATGCAGGTGGGGTAAAGTTTTTATCCCTCCAGAAAATAGCTAGCCCAATTTTGGCAGCAGGTGTGCTATTTGCTAGTACATATACAGCCTTTATCGCCAGTTGGTGGATACCTGTAGTACCACCATTATTAGCTTTGTTGGGATCTGCGATCGCTATTACAGTCCACATCGCCCGTACTGCTGGAGAAATTCGTTATACATTTGGGCGTTACTTAAGCAAAGAAGTAGTCACTACCTTATTAGAAAGCCCCAAAGGTTTACAGCTTGGGGGCGAACGGTGCAAAATCACCATACTCGTCTCCGATTTAAGAGGATTTACCAGTATTTCTGAACAATTACCCCCGGAAAAGGTTGTTCAAGTTCTCAACTTTTATTTATCATCAATGGCAGATATTATTACCCAGTATCAAGGAACCATTGATGAGTTTACAGGTGATGGTATTTTAGTGTTGTTTGGTGCGCCTACTGCCAAAGAAGACGACACTACAAGGGCTATTGCTTGTGCCATTGCTATGCAGTTAGCAATGACGAGTATAAATGAAAAGATGCAGCAGTGGAATCTGCCGCCATTAGAAATGGGAATAGCTGTCAACACAGGCGAAGTTGTTGTTGGAAATATTGGTTCTTATATCCGAACCAAATATGGTGTAGTCGGTAGCCAGGTGAATCTTACCTATCGTATTGAATCCTATACAATTGGAGGACAGATTGTTATTTCAGAATCGACATTTAGAGAAGTAGAGTCAATTGTTAAAATCTGTGGACAAAAGCAAGTACAAGTAAAAGGAATTAAACTACCGATAAATATTTATGAAGTTAGGGGGATTATTGGAGAATACAATCTCTTTCTAACTCAAGAAGAAGAAAGATTACTACCCTTAGCTGAAGCAATACCAATAGAATATACAATCTTAGATGAAAAGCACATTGAAAAAAACCTTTTTCAAGGCAGTTTAGTTAAACTTTCCACGAAGGGAGCCGAGGTACGTCCCAATGATATAGAAAAAGATGTCATCCCTTCTTTATTCAGTAATATTAAATTAGTTTTATCACCAAAATATACAAAAGAATTAAGCGTTGATATTTATGCTAAAGTTTTAGAAAAACCAATAGAAGATGGGCTATTTTATATCTGTTTTACTACTACAAGTTCTGAGATAAAAGCGATTTTTAGTAAGATTTAAGTAGGTGGGCGTAAGGCAATACGGTTCAGTTAAGGCTAAAACTCTTTATCAAAGTCAATTTTTTTAACGAACCGCAGAGGCACAGAGGGAACAGAGAGAGGAAAACAATGCTTAACTGAACTGTATTGGGGCGTAATATTATGTCCGTCAAATTACCCATAATAAAATAACCCCACCCCCAACCCCCTCCCCGCTCTTCGGGAGGGGAGACAAAGCACAGCTTTGGCGGGGTGGGGTTCTTCGGGTTTAATAAGCAATCAAGCGGACATGATATAAGGGACTTCCAAGAAAAAAATTATCCAATGTTGTGGGGTGGGCATCTTGCCCGCCTTTGACTATGGGCTATCGTGTCGCCCAGCCCACAATTGCTTTCCAACAGGCATTCAGTTACACCTTGAATCTGAAAGTCCTCTGTTTATCTTATATTTAATTGCAACCACCTACTTATAAGGTGGCAAAAGAAAGCTAAACTCCGCTGAAAAATCCACTTTTCTTGAAGTATGCAAAGTAGATATTGAGTAATTCGGTGTTGATTGTTGGATAAATAATATTGGTGTCAGCAAGTCCAGTTAATGTATTTTGGCAATCAAATGCAGGTAGTTGTACGTTCTTTAATAATTGTTCGTCTAACAATGGCAGGAAGGTATGTAAAGCATTTGGAATATTGTGTTTCGCATTGTGTAGCAATTTAGCATACCACTCATGGTAAGAAACTTGCTCTAGCGAATAGCCTAAAGACCGAACTAACTCACACCAATTACCCCAAGACAGACAATCGGGAGAAACAAGGTGAAATGCCTTGCCGAAGGAGTCAGGGTTTTGAGAGAGGTGGACGATCGCTCTGCTACCATAATCGACTGGGGTCAAATCGAGCGGAAATTCTAGATCCGGCACCATACCTAGTTCGATACAGCCTTTAGTCAGGCTGCAAAAGAAGTCATCCACATTGGCAATTCCCGTTTGGCTGTGCCCGGAAATTGCACCAGGTCTGTAGATACATACAGGAAGTCCGCGATCGCGTGCTTGCATGACCAGCTTTTCTGCCACCCATTTACTCTGTAAATAACCCCCTTGCAACCCTTCAAATTCTGCCAATCCATCGGATTCTTGAATGTAGTTAGCATTTGCATAAGCAGGAGCAGAAAAGATGCCCAGTGTCGAAACAAAATGCACGGGTTTGACTTTTGTTTGAGTTGCTAGCCTCAAAATCGCCTGAGTTCCCAGCACATTGCCTGCTTTGAGTTTGCTGTAGGGATAAAGAAAATTGACGACAGCACCATTGTGATAGATGACATCAATTTCATGGCTAAGTTGATGGAATTGTGACTCGTTCAAACCTAAGTTGGGCAAAGCCAAATCACCAATGACTGGAATGATGCGAGAGCGAAATTCTTCTTGCCAAAGTCCGTATGCTTGCAAATTCCTTTGGATACGTTGGATGCCCTGTTCTACATCCTGCGCTCGCACTAAGCAATAAATATTAGCTGTGGTCTGTTGCAGGAGTTCGTCTACTAAATACGCGCCAAGAAAACCGGTTGCTCCAGTTAAGAAAATCGCCTGGGGTTGGACGATAAACTTGAATGCTGTCTTTGGACGAATTGCCGGATCTAAGATAGCTTCTGCTGCCAGATCGATCGCTAAATTGGCAGCCACTCCTGTCTGAGCGATCGCTTCAATTACTTGAGCCACTCTCGCAATTGTTGGAACTTCCAATAATTGATGAATGGGTATGGTTACATGGAAGTTTTCTCGCAACCGAGACAGCAGTTGCACTGCCAACAAAGAATTGCCTCCCAAATCGAAGAAGTTATCGTAGATGCCGATTGGGGATCTATGAAGTAAGTTTTGCCACAGGTCAGCTAAGTGTTTCTCGGTTTCAGTGCGGGGTGCAACAAATGTCTGATGCTGCTGTTGGTTTTGAACTTGAGACTCCTCAATGTATTGAAGAATCCGATCTGGTGTATGCCAATCTGAAGCAATTTTTTGGAATAAGGCGGTGTAATTGGCGGATTTTTGGGGTATTGCCCGATCGCTTTGGGTTAAATTCCCTTCAGATGCCGAATGTTTTGCTTCTTTGTCTAATCGTTCGGAAGCAATAGCGATCGCCCGACAATCATCTGCTGATAACTTATAACAATAGCTTTCTGCTAAACGTTCCTTGTTAATTGCTATCAACTGTTCTAGAAAATCCCCAACAGGCTGATTTTTAGAACTGGGCTTGTAAATAATATCGATCTGCTTCAGTCCGCGTGCTAGGGCAATTTTACCCAGGAAATTGAGCATTTGATATTCAACTCCTCTGCCCAACACTCGACAACTGAGTAATAGGGTATCTACCACCAGGGCTGACGCTGTGGCCTGTACCATCATCATTCCCACCAAACCATAATTACCAAAGCGGTCTTTTACATCCACAACATAGCAAGTATGAGTATCTAACAGGCAAAAGGTTTTGATTTCAGCCGACGTTCTGCGTAAGGTGGTGGTATTAAATTGATTTGTTCGCTGCGTTAGTTGAGCAACACGATCTACCTGGGAGGGCTGCATTTCCATAATATCCACTTGCAGATTGAGGCTATTGAGGAAATCTCGCAACGAAAGAGATTCGCTAGCTGCTTGCTGACGTTGGCGATTTTGCTGGTAAACAATCGTTCGCTGTCGATCCTCTACAGTGATCTTGAGACGATCGAATGCCCAGATATGAGCCAGGAATTGGGGAATTTCAGTGGTATTTGTGGGCAATTGCAGGGTTAAAACTTCTGGACAGTGATGCCGGACTTCAGCGCATTCGATGGGGTTGTCATCAATAAAGATGAAGCTATCTAAACTCAGCCCTAATTCTTGAGACAGCAATTTTAAGTTTTCTGATTTAGTCTGCCAATTAATTTGCCAAGCTGCTAGATGGTGACGCTTTAGCCGCATATCGGAACGTTGATCTAATACAGCAAAGACATCTGCTTGATTATTTTTGCTGCACAAACATAGCAACATCCCGCGATCGCACTGCTCAATCATAAATTCTTGCAATGCTTGATAGGATGAATCTATGACAATGCCCTCAACTCCATCCTCACCACAAACACCTTGCCATAAGGTTTGATCGCAGTCCAAGACAATTACTTTATAAGGCGCTCTCTGTAGGCAGTGAATTTTTCTCGCCAACATTGTTCCTAACGCGGTGAAAAATGCTGGCGTAAATGGAATATGTCCGATTTCATCGCTATAAGCATCATAGAAGTTAGTTACTGGGTAGCTTGTTGCTAACTCCTGATAATTAATAATATGCAGTCCAATAATATCGGCAAGTTCTGTTAATAAATTTACTTCTATTTGTCCCAAAAAAATTGCCATTTCTGCATCAGCAATTATTGAATTACTTGGCAATAAACAAAGCAAATGGGGAATTTGAGTCCGTTCACAGGATTGACGTAATGCTATAACTAAATCCTTAGTATTGCGCTCAATGGAATTCTTTTGTTCCTTACTAGATAACTCTTGTGAATCCTCAGACCTAACCCAATCTTCTAACCGCACTAGAAGAATATTGACTCCCGTTTCATTTTGCGATAACAGACTATCAGGAGTCAGCAGTTGTTGGAAAACCTGGTTATAGGGAGCAAAGGTAATTTCTGAGGGTAAATTGAGTTGCTGCGTCCAGAAATTTAGAGAATCTCCAACCGAATCGGCGGTAAAAGTAGCTGCGATCGCCAGCTTTTGCTTTTGGTATCGACTCCTGGCTAATTTTGCTTTTCTCTCAAGGTCTGTCGGTAGACTCAATTCATTGAGGCGAATATCTTTTGACTCAACCCATTGTTCTAAAATTTGAAATAAAGCGTTACCAAAAGCGTCGATTGTTTCACTTTCAAATATGTCGGTGTTATATGCAATTCCTATTTGTAAATCTGCACCGACTTCGTAAATATAGGTATATAAATCTAAATCAGTCGGCCCCCAAATCCCCTCGTCAATTAATGAAAACGTCAGATTTGGTAAATTTGTCAAGTCGCTGGGCAGTTGACTATTGACATAGCTTAATCCGGTGCGGAATGTTTGAAAAAAGGGAGTATCTTGGGCAACCCGACTCGACCCCATGACTTCAACGACTTTACCAAAGGGGACATTTTGGTGAGCGTATGCAGATAACAACACCGATCGCACTCGGCTAAGTACTTCGGTAAAAGTGGGATTGCCAGACAAATCTGTACGCAACAACAAAGGGTAGCCAAAAAAACCAATCAGCGACTCCACTTGCGGATGAACTCGACCAGAGGCGGTAAAGCCAATTAAAATATCTTCCTGCTGAGAACACAGGTAAATCAAAGCCTTAAACGCCGCGACGAAAGTCATAAAGGAAGTAATTCCCATTTGTTCGTGACTTCGTTGTTTGATTGCAGCCCACAGAACAGGATCAAGTTTAAAAAACTTTCGCCGACCCTGGAAATTCTGGAGTGGCGGTCGGGGATGGTCGATGGGCAATTTTAATTCAAATGATGCCCCCTCTAGTTGCTGTTTCCAGTAAGCTAGTTCGCTTTTGAGTGCATCATTGTTGAGCCACTGGCGTTGCCATACGGCAAAGTCTCGATATTGGATGGAAGGTTCTGGCAGTGGGGAAGGTTGCCCCTTGTAGAAATGACTGTAGACTGTCGCCAGTTCTCGAATCCATAAACCCATCGAGATCATATCGCTGATAATGTGATGAATGACGAGCAAAAGAATATGCTCGCGTGCATTTAAGCGAATGAGTTTAATCCGCCATAAAGGAGCGATCGCCAAATCAAAGGGAGCTTCGGCTGCTTCATCGGCAATTTGCCAGAAAGTTTTTAATTGTTCGGTTGCATCTAAATGCTCAAGATTTAAAACAGATAATTTAAAAGGTTCTGGTGCAGCGATATTTTGCACGGGATTCCCTTCCCACACCCCAAATGTTGTCCCAAAGACATCGTGGCGACGGAAAATTTCATTCAGACTTTTTTCCAGGCAGTTTAAATCTAAATCGCCATTCAGCCGCAAGGCTTGAGCAATATTATGAGCAGATTCTACAGCAGCTAACTGGGCCAAAATCCACAGGCGTTCCTGCTGGAAAGATACCGGCACATTTTGCGTTTGTGAAAGCGGAACCAAAGGAATGGAAGCAGCCCCGATTTTGTTCTGATGTAGTAACCGGATTAGCTCTACTTTATTGTTAGCTAAAGCATTCCGTAAATCGGGAGTAATAACTCCTTTAGGTGCTTGAATGCGGAGTTGTTCCCCATCAACTAATAATTTCACTCCCCGGTCTGAAAGCTCGGCTAAAAGGGCATTTAGGTTCATAGTATTATTTCTTCCACATCCTCAGTGATTTCAGTTGCCGAATTTTCGTTTAGTCCCTGTAAAGCTAGTTGTTTCAATAGCAGGTCTGCTAGTTGGTTGATGCTGGAACCTTCAACAAACTTTTCTAAAGAAAGGTCAATTCCCAGTTCTGTGATGATGCGATTGCGGATTTCAATCGCCATCAAAGAATCTAGTCCGGCTTTGCTCAGTGCTTGATTGGCATCGACTCGCTCCACAGAACAACCCAACACTTTGGCAATCTTTTCTTTCAGATAAATGGTTAAAATCTGCAAGCGATCGCCAAAGTCATGAGTTTGCAATTGCTGCTGAATTTCCATCGGCGGTGGTAATAGCGATTGAGCAATCCCCACCTGAGAAAACTCTGCCAAATATGCCGGACAAGTCTCCGGTGAGAATTGCTGCATAAATGTCAGCCAATTGAGTGGCATCACACCTACTTGAGCAACCTCCCAAGAAAAGCTCTGCTCCAAAGCCTGTAAACCTTGGGATGGCGACATCATTTCCATTCCCTGATGTTGGAGTTGCTTACCGAACTGACGCTCGGCTGCTGCACCAATTTCAGCCCAAGCTCCCCAGTTAATACTCAATCCCGGTAATCCCAATTGATGACGATAATGTGCTAAAGCGTCTAAAAAGGCATTGGCAGCGCAGTGATTAGCTTGACCGGCAGAACCCAAAACAGAAGCAGCCGAAGAAAACAAGATGAAGAAATCGAGCGGTAGGGCTTGGGTTAATGCGTGCAGATTCCAAGCACCTTGTACTTTTGGTGCCATGACTCGATGAAAGCGCTCCCAAGTTTGCTGGAGTAAAACACCGTCATCTAACACTCCGGCTGCATGGATAATGCCGTGTAGAGGTGGGTGGCTGCGGCCAATTTCTGCCAATACCTCCGCCACTTGTGACTGCACAGACACGTCAGCTTGCATTACCATCACCGATACACCTTGTGCCTGAAGTTGCTGAATCTGGCGATCGCTCTGTTCGTTTGTTCCCCTGCGTCCCATGAGAACTAAGTGCTTTGCCCCACGTTCTCCTAACCAATGGGCAATTAGCAGTCCCAGTCCCCCTAATCCACCAGTAATTAAGTAGGTACTATCTGGGTGGATGGGGATATCTGCTTGATAAGAGGCAGGGGGCAGGGGGCAGGGGGCAGGGGGAACTAAAGGTACAAACCTCACCCCTTGTGGGTGAAAGCTCCCTTGCTCTTTTTCCCCGTTGGTTGAAAACTCACCCCTTGTGGGTGATTTTTCCCCCTGCTCCCTTGCTCCCTGCTCCCCTACTTTTTCATTGGGATTACGGTAAGGAACCAGTCTTGCCACCTGACGCATCCCATTACGGAATGCAATTTGATTTTCTCGATCTGGTGATGTCAACTCTGCAAATAATGCATCAAGGGGATTTTGAGTTAGCCGATAATTTTCTTGGAGGTCTAAATCTATCAAACGAAGCTGTAATTCTGGGTGTTCTTTGACGATTGCCTTCCCCATTCCCCATAGAGGCGATTGAACTAATCCAGCTTTATCGGCAACTGCTCCTCTAGTTATTACCCATAACTGAGGTGGCGTTATACCCATCTTTTTAACTAGGGCTTGCACCAAATACAGAGTACTGCCACAGCCAATACGGGTTGCTGCTTGCAAATCTTCGACGCTTAAGGTTGGTGCAGTTTCTCCACTCTCCAAGCTCCACAAATGTACCACCCCTGAGAGACGCGATCGCTTCCTAAGTATGTGCGAAACCAACCGCTGAAAATCTTCCGGTTTCTGAGGATTAATCCTAAACTCGAACTCGCTCAACAGTTCGTATTCCTGTCCGGGAAAAACTAGAGTACAAGTATCTCCTCGTTCTTGAAACCGTCGAGCAAGTTTCTGACTGATACCTTGACTATCTGCTAAAATTAGCCAGTTTTGTGGTATATGGCTCTCGGTTCCTTTTTGGGCAACAATCACAGCCTGAGCCAGGGAACCGATGACTTGATTTTTAGGTGCGATCGCCACCGCCGATGTAAATCCATTCGCTTGCAACACATCTTGCCACTCGGCACTACTTAAGAGCGGGTAATTCGGTCGTAACCAGCGATCGGCAAACAACCACCAACCTGGGGTCAAACCGAAGCTCAAATCTAGCCAACAATGGCGATCGGTGACTTCTAACATCACCAGAATTCCGCCTGGTGCTAATAAGCTGTGGACGTGGGCCAATGTTTGTTGTAAATCTGGTGTCGCGTGTAACACATTGGCTGCCAGAATCACATCGTATTGTTGCCCTTCCAAGCCTTGAGTCGCTGGATCTCGGCTGATATCTAAAGCCTGATAGCGGACAAATGGGTAATCCCGAAACTTCTCCCGTGCTTTGGCTGCAAACAGAGGTGAAATGTCTGTGAAGGTGTATTCAGCTTGATAATTATTCAATTGCGGCAGAATGTAAGCGGTTGTGCTGCCAGTTCCCGCTCCAATTTCTAGCAAGCGGATCTTGCTTCCCTGTGGTACTCGCAGCAGTGCAGCGGAAACTGCCTTTTGCACCAATGTATTCATCACTCTAGCAGCTGGGGCATCTTGATACAGTTGCGTCAGCAGGGTGAAATCACCATTGGGAAATAGTAATTGTAGCGGGTCAAGTTTTCCCTGAAGTACCTCTGGTAAGCTGGCACCACAGCGTTCTACTAGGGCGATCTCAGTATCTCCGGTAGGGAATTGGACTAACAGTTGGTCTGGTTGCGGCGTTTGGCGATCGAGGACGCTAATTACTTCCCAGTGATATCTGCCGTTGGCATAATCAAGAGGTCTGAGCCACCCTGCTTCAGTCAAAATATCCAGAAACCGATGTAGCAGTTGGTGATACTGGCTAATCACCCCCAACTGTTCTGCTATTTCTGTAAAGGAGAACTGCAATCCGAGTTGAAAGTCCCATCCTAGTTGTTGTAAGGCACTGATTACATAAGACACACTGAGGGCTTCGAGTTGGGGTAAAAATTCATCGTTTAATGAGATTGTTGTTAGAAGTTCAGCCAATTGAGGAATCAGGTTGTGGCTGATGTCCTTGGGATTGAGCAAGTAGTCCGGTGAGAGCGATCGCCCCATTCGGGCTTGAGGTCGCCACTCGATTTGATAAAACCAGTCTGGGGGAACTTGAGGAGAGGTCAATGTAGCCGAAGCGACCCTTTGAAGTTGCAGACCTTCAACAACCGCTAGAGTCTCACCATCATCTGTAACTAATTGCAAATCGCTAATGAGTGTTTTGCCACTGTTCTGGCTAGGATGTACTTTGGCAAAACTCCATAGTCGGTTGTTGGGGCGATCGCAAACTTGCAATCGCTTGATGGCGATCGGTACATAAGCCTCTTTGCTACCATCTTGTGGGAACGTAGCTTGTAAAACTTGAAAACAGGCATCCAAGAATGCTGGATGAAACTGATAAACGTCTGTTTCTAAAACGCATATTTGGGGTAACTCAATTTCCCCTCTCACTACTTCTAAATCCAACCACAAGTTTTTAACTCCCCGAAAACTAGCACCATAATCAACTCCCCGTTGAAGAAACTGTTGATAATGTTCGTCTTGCTGATGGGAAGCTACTTCTTTGGGGAGCCAGGGCGTTGCAGAGAGTTCCATCGATGGTTTGAGACTGGATGCGCTGACATTTCCAGAAACATGCAGTATCCAAGAGGGTGAAGAATCTTCTTCATCTAGTTCACAACTAAAAATTTCAAAGGAATATCCCTGTTGTTCCGTTGGGTGAAGAATTAGCTGGAGTGTTTTAACTTCATTTTCTGATAGAGTTAATGCCCGTTTATATAGGACATTTTCTAAAATTAAATTTTTGCATTTCAAAACCTTCGCTGCTGCCCCTAAAACCATCTCTAGATAGGCTGTTCCTGGCACGATAACTTTTCCGTAAACGCGATGGTCAGCTAAAAAAGCGGGGAAATGAGAATTGATTTGCGTCTGGAAACGAATCTCTTTCGAGTCTGCCAAGTGCAATCTAGAACCGAGCAGAGGATGAGAAGATTTAAGATTTGCAGAGGAGAGTTGAACCTTTTTTTGGCTGCTGTCTTTGTTTGGTTCAACCCAAAAACGCGATCGCTCAAAGGGATAATTCGGCAACACCACGCGCCGATGCTCAGATCCCCGATGAAACTCTGACCAGTTCACCAATATTCCCTGCTCATACAACGCCGCTAAACTGCCCAACATCTGCTGCCAATCCGATTCTTGCGATTTGAGGCTTGCCAGCCACAGATGTCCCGATTCTGGGATACACTGACGACCCATGCTTACTAAAATTGGGTGCGGCCCCACTTCCAAACAAGCCAAATTTCCTAACGCTGACAGGCTGACAATACTGTTAGCAAATTGCACTGGCTGCAAAATATGCTGCACCCAATATTCAGGCGTGCTAATCTCCACTCCTGCCAATTGCCCTGTGATATTGGAAATAAATCGAATATTCGGGTTTGGTGTACGGTAGCTCACTTGCTGGGCAATCTGCCCAAACTCTGCCACCATTGGTTGCATCAATGGCGAATGAAAAGCATGGGAAACTTTCAGTGACTTTGTTTGCACTCCTCTGGCTTCTAAGATAGCCACAGCCGATGCGATCGCCCCAGCTGCACCAGAGATAACGATTTGCCTTGGTGCGTTGATTCCAGCTATCGCCACCTCCGGCAATGAATCAATTACCGCAGATACTTGTGCCAAATCAGTAAATACCGCTACCATTGCCCCTGTCTGCGGTAGTGCTTGCATCAATTTACCCCGTGCAGCAATGAGTTTCAATCCATCTTCTAGACTGAATACACCTGCAACAGTTGCGGCAACATATTCGCCCACACTATGACCCATCACAACACTAGGCTTGATACCCCAAGATTGCCATAGCTCAGACAATGCATATTCCAAAGCAAATAAGACAGGTTGGGTATAGCCCGTTTCATCCAGAATATGACCCCCTAAGTTCTTTTCCCTTTCCCCTTTCCCCTTTCCCCTTTCCCCTAATGGATACAGCACTTCTAACAATGGTTGCTCTAATAACGAGTCCAGGATTTGGGCACAGCGTTCGAGGGCTTGCCGAAAAACAGGTTGGGTTTCGTAAAGTTCTCGTCCCATACCGATATACTGCGAACCTTGTCCAGTAAATAGGAAAGCTACCCCTGAAGCCTGAAAGCGAGTGCGCGAATTTTCGGCAATAAATGTTGTTAGTTGATTTCTCAATTGTGCGGGTGAATCGGCAACCAAAGCCAGCCGATAATCAAAATGCGATCGCCCCACATTACTCGTATAACAAATATCCCTCAAAGATACTTCTGAGCAAGACTCCAAAAACCCCACATACCGCCCAGCTAATTCCCATAACGCTGTTTCACTTTTTGCCGAAAGCGTCAACAGGGATTTGACATGCTCCCCTGCCCCCTGCCCCCTGCCCCCTGCCCCCCTACTCTCCCCCGGTGCTTCCTCCAAAATCACATGGACATTCGTACCCCCAACACCCAAAGAAGTTACGCCAGCCCGCCGAGGCGTTTGGTCTGTTTGCCAGTCTGATAGAGTTGTATTTACATAAAATGGACTGTTAGCAAAATCAATCTTGGGATTGGGATGTTTAAAATTTAGGCTAGGCGGCAGTAATCGGTGTTTGAGTGCCAAAACTGTTTTAATCAATCCTGCTATGCCTGAAGCTGTATCTAAATGTCCGATGTTAGTCTTTACAGAACCGATGGCGCAAAATTGTTGCTTCTGTGTTTTACTACGAAATGCCTGGGTTAAGGCTGCAATTTCAATCGGATCGCCGAGAGTCGTTCCGGTTCCGTGGGTTTCGATGTAAGTAATAGTTTCTGGATTGATATCTGCGATCGCTTGGGCTTGGGCAATCATTGCTGCCTGTCTCTGAACGCTGGGAGCCGTATAGCTGATTTTTTGGGAGCCATCGTTATTAATCGCAGAACCCTTAATGACGGCGTAAATATGATCTCCATCGGCGATCGCATCTGCCAATCGTTTTAACATCACAATGCCAACGCCATTGCCGCCAACGGTTCCTTGGGAGTTAGCGTCAAATGCTCGGCAGTGACCATCGGGTGAAAGAATCATTCCTGGCTGATACCGATAACCAGATTTTTGGGGTACTGCGATCGCCGCAGCACCAGCCAGAGCCATATCGCATTCTCCCTGAATCAAACTCCGACAGGCTTGATGAACTGCAACTAAGGAAGTTGAGCAAGCAGTTTGGACGTTGACGCTCGGCCCTTGCAAGTTGAATTTGTATGAAACCCGCGTGGGGAGAAAATCCGCACCATTAGCGATCGCCAGTTGTGTGTCATCAACGTGTTCTAGGCGATCGCGATTTGGGTAAAGATTGTGATTCCAGTAAGTTCGACCTGCATAAAGATTCATCCCCATGCCAGCATAAACCCCGATTAATCCTGTATAAGTTGCGGGGTCGTAACCAGCATTTTCGAGTGTTTCCCAAGCACACTCTAGAAACAGGCGATGTTGCGGGTCGAGGATTTGAGCTTCTTTGGGCGAGATATCGAAAAACGCGGCATCAAATAAATCTATGTCAGATAAGATACCACTAGCTTTCACATAATTGGCATCATTCAAGGATGAAGAATCGATTCCGGTTAACTCCAGTTCTTCATCACTGAAGAATGAAATCGATTCCACGCCATTACAGCAGTTTTGCCAGAATTCATCGAGTGTTTTGGCTCCTGGAAAACGCCCAGACATACCGATGATGGCAATTTCTAATTGCTGGGTACTTTTCATTTCACCCAGGTGATGGGATGGCGATAATTGCGATCGCTCCGACAATGGCATTTGAGCTTGATTCAGAAACTCTGCTAGCGTCTGAATCGTTGGATATTGGAACAAGTCAATCAGTGACAGATGTTGCCCAAATTGTTTTTGTAACCGATCGTGAACCCGAACCAAGGTGAGCGAACTGCCACCTAGTTCAAAAAAGTTGCGATCGATACTCACCGAAGAAATGCCCAAGACATCTTGCCATATTTGAGCTATCTGGCGTTGAATGTCAGTTTGGGGCAAAACGACTTGCCAAGGTTGGTTGTGCTTCTGATTGCTGCCAATAATTTTGGCAATGTCTATCGTACCCGTTTGTGTCAAAGGCATTTCCGCAAGCTGTACAATTTCACAATGGCTAGGAGTCCCAAAGCGATCGCTAACTCTCATTTGCTCCCAATCATGCACCTCTGCACCATCCACAGTGGTGACATAAGCGGTTAATTTCTCGACGTTATCGACTTCTGTCTTCAGATATCGACGAATATGGCGATTGCTGCCATCTAAACCGACAATCAGCTGCGGTTGATGACGCGATAAACCTGCCAGCAAGGAACGCCAACCCTGTTCTTGAGTAATACTTTGATAGCCCAAGCGATGAGCTGCTTCCCGGCTGTGGATGGGGTTTCCTTCGCTCATGCCAACATCATCCCACTGGCTCCAGTTAAAGCAGTAAGTCTCAGGATGGTAATGGTATTGCTGATACTGACAACAACCATCTAAGAAACTGTTGGCAGCAGCATAGGCACTAAAGGTTGCTCCGCCAAACACACTATTTACGGAAGAAAAGCCGATGAAAAGGGCATCTGGTCGATTCTGAATCAGTTGAAAAAGTGTCCAAGTGCCCTGAACTTTCGGGCGCAGCATGGTACGAAAGCTTTCTAATGTAGCCGCAGCTATCCAGTGATTTTCCATCACCGTCCAGTGGTGTTTGAGGTCGCCTTCACCTGCGAGATGAATAATTCCTGCCAAGGGTTGATTCCATCTCAACTCTGCCTCCGTGACAGCCTGTTGCAAACAAGTTAAATCGCAGACATCAAGAGATTTGTATAATAAATCACCACTTATCGCTAAGAGAGATTGATAATTTTTCAATCGCTTGGCGATCGCTGTATTCTGTTCGAGATGCTGCGACCATTCTGTTTCTGGTGGCAAATTTGTTCTGCCAACAATCAGCAATCGCACACCAAATTGCTTAAGTAAATATTGGCAAACTGAAGCCCCAATTCCACCCAATCCGCCTGTTACCAGATAAGTCTGCCCTGGTTTAATTGGTATTTCTTGGGTTGGACTAGCAAGCATATCGACTTTGGCAAGTGACGAGACTAGCCGTTGACCTTGACGGTAAGCAATTTCACTATCATATTTAGTAATATTTAATTCTTTAAACACATAGTTAGCATTTGTTTCCAGTGACCCAACTTCCAAGTCAATGTGGCGACAGTGCAACCAAGATAGTTCTAAAGGAATTGTTTTCAATAATCCGATAAGTGTGGATTTTTCATAAGCGATCGCATCATCGCTGCTAGTTAACTGGACGTTGTTAGAAATGACTTGTAACTGAATGTCTACATCTAGTAGTTGGTGTTTTTCCTTGGCATTTGCTAAGGCTTGCACTAAAAATAGAATGCTATATAGTCCTAAGTATTGGGCACGTTCTAGTTCCTCTAGACTAGAAACCTGACTCATAAACTCGTTATATGTCCATAAATGCAAAATCTGAGTGGGAATATCCGATGCCAAAGACTCTAGCAACCGCCGATAGTGATCGGGATTTTCGGGATTGATGGTAAAGCGATCGCCTTGCTCAGATTTGATAAAATCCGAACCTGCTTCAACGCAGATATAAGATTGGTTATGGCGTTTGAGTTCTGTACACAGGTAATTTCCTAAACCTAAACCATCGAGAAACACGAGGGATTTCTGAGTCGGAAGTTTAACTGGCTGCCGATGTTTGTGACTTAACTGCTTAACACACCAAATTCGGCGATAAAACCAGTCAGGTATTGTGTTGGCATTGCCACTCAGGATATCAAACTGACGCAGGATAGGTTTAAATTCACCTGATTCAAAGCGTTTAACCAGTTGCGATCGCTGGATCTTGCCAATGGCCGTTTTTGGAATCACAGATTTTTCAACTGGAATTATATAGCTGGGATTGATCCCACAACGTTGGACAATTTTTTGGCGAATGGTTTGCATCAATGTTGAAATTTGCATTTCATTCGCGCCACCTGCATGGAAAAAGATAGCTAGCTGTTCTGAACTTTCTCCATCACGTACAGCCACGGCGGCAGTGTAGGAAACAACTACGCCTGCAATTTCTTCAACAACTGCTTCGATTTCATGACTATAGTAATTCAGGCCATTGACGATAATAACGTCTTTCTCTCTGCCTGTAATTGTTAAACGTCCTTGTCGTAAGAAAGCTAAATCTCCCGTCTTGAACCAGCCATCTTCTGTAAAAACCTCTGAATTCAGTTCCGGTTGACCAAAATAACCTGATGTGACTGTCAGTCCTTTAACTTGCAGTCGTCCGATGGCTCCTTCCTCAACGAGCTGGTCTTGAGCATCAACTATCCGTAGAGAAAATCCGGGAATCGGCGCTCCAACTTCTACGAATGCATCTTCATCTGTAGTTGATTCTCCAGAAAAGTTGTGAGAGTAAGTCACTCCCGAACAAGTTTCAGCCATTCCCCAAGCCGGATGTATTGCCGTAGTCGGAAGTCCCTGCGCTGTCAGCAATTCGAGAAATCTTCTTGCAGTTTTGCCGACAATGGCTTCTGCTCCGTTAAAGATGTATCGCACTGATGATAAATCCCAATGCCCCTGAGAAAGTTTTGCTTCGGCTGCATTGATTAGCCCATAAGCAAAATTCGGTGCAAAGGTCACACTCACGCGATAGTTAGATATCCAATCAAGCCATTTCAGGGGTTGTTGCAATACCCAATCGGTGACAGCATGAATTTGTTGACAACCCACATACACATCCCGAATATGGAAATACACTAATCCGGCAACGTGATCGAGTGGCATCCAGTTCAAGGAAACATCTTCTTGGGTAAACCCATTCATCTGGACACTCGCAGCCGACCGACAGATGAGACTGCGATGGCTTTGCATAACTGCTTTCGGCGTACCTGTACTGCCAGAAGTGAGAAACAGTACTGCCAAATCATCTGGGGCAGCAACATACCAGTTAGGATCGGGATGGTGAGATTGCAACTCATTGATGGTAGCGATCGCCAAATTGTCAAGTGGTAAATCTGCCAAGGAAAGTTTGAGTTCCGGTGCTAATCGCTCGTTAGTTAGTACCAAGCTTGGTTTTAGTCTTTGCCAGATTTGAGCTAATTTATTCACGAAACCATCAGAGCGATCGTAGGCGTGAGGAACGGATAAAGGAATTGGGATGAATCCGCCCAAAATACAGCTCCAGAAAGCAGGAATGAAATCTTGAGGTTGGTCAAATTGAAAGAGAATTCTATCTTGAGGCACAAGCCCCAACTTTCTTAAACCCGCCAAAATGCGTTGAGCTGCGTCTAATAAATCTTCGTAGGATTGATTTTGGTAAGTATCATCGGGTTGGATGTAAGTAATTCCTTTTGAGCTTTGTAACGCTGCCCTTTGAAGTAGTTTTGGTAAGTTAGTAGTTGCGTCTGTTCCCAGTTGTAAAGGTTCGCCATGACTAATTGCTTTGGCTTTTGGCTGGGAAATCTGAGATTGTGAAGGCTCAAATTGTTGATTGACACCATCTAATTCTAGTTTTTCAGAATCCTCTAATTGAAAATTGAGCTTTGTTCCTTGTGGATTACCTAGCAAATCCCAAACGTGTAATGGTGGTAGTTGTTTCCTCTGCTCTTGTACGATAACTGCGACTTGGTTAATCGAGGAGAGCGATCGCAAAGACGACTCCCATCGATTAACCAAATCGATGTCGATTGCCACCAAATCAGTTAGTCGGCGATCGTCAATCAGTCCCTCACTGGTAAGCGGCAATCTGGATAACCAAACGTAGGATTGAGGCAGGATATTGTTTGGCAAATGAACCCGCAAATATGCATTTAGTTGTGCCAACGAACATTTTCCTGATGCAACTATGTAGGCAACTAACCACATATCTGCGGTTTCTGTTTCTCGGATTAATACCCGACACTCTTCAATTTCTGGATGGGTCAGGAGCGCAGTTTCCAGTGCTGCTTGGTCTGCTAAGTTTGCCTGAAACCCATTGAGGGTATTAATTTTCTCCAACATCTATAAGCTCCAAACTAACTTAGACACGTTTGCTGTTGCGGGATGTCTTCACTTCTACAAGCAACCCTATTAGTTGGTGGTTTTATATAACAGGCAACAGCTAATAGGCAACAGGTAATAGGCAACAGGCTCAAAAGTCCTTGGTGTCGGGGTTTGACAACACTCAGTCCTGAGTGCTGTTAGCGATAGCGGGGCGTTTAGCCCGTGCCTCGGCTTAGAGTAATCTTCATGTTCGGTTGATGTCCTAACCTACCAAGGCAACTGCTATATATGCGTTTTTCGGCCGTTTTTGACATATTTGCTGTTTAAGTTCGCTACCTTGTGAATATTGAGAATACATGAAATTTTTTTGTAGTCACTAACTTCGTGACCATTTGTAACAAGTGACGTTAAAAGAGAATCTGGAAGGATTGGGCTTAAAGCTTTGTAAATATTTGCTAGCAAGTTTTAGGAAGATTTTTGGACAATAATCACTCAGTTTTAAGTGCAACGGTATCGAAAAACAAAACTATGTAAATAAAAATAAATTAACTTGTAACTCTTGTTGTTGGGGACTTCCAAATAAAAAAACATCCCAAATTTTCTTGTGGGATGGGTGTCCCCACCCGTCCCAGATTTAGGGCGCTCATGTTGCCCACCCCACAAACTTGTATCCTGTTAAGTTCATTATTCTTTGTTTTTAATAATTAATATTCCTGCGAACTTACTTAACTGATTCCCAATCCATCGTCACGATTCACAATTAAAATATTACAATTTTGGTTTCCGTCTTGTTGGTAAATAAACCGATCTACGCTCTTCAGAGCTAGATAAACTCCCAAACCGCCAATCTGTCGTTGCTGTAGCGACTTGTTCAAATCATTTGGAGTTAACTTCTGGGTAGGGTTGAAGGGAACACCAGTATCTTTAATCGTAATGGTCAAGGAGCGATCATCAAGATCGGCTTTTAAAATCAATATGCCTTGGCGATTTGCTGCCTGATAACCGTAATTAATGATGTTTGTAGCGATTTCATCGACCGCTAAACGCAGTCTATAGGAGGTTTTTTTATTCAAACCTGCTACCATTGCTGCTGCCATCACATATTCTGCGATCGCCTTTAAAGAGTCCAGTGTTCCAGGCACAGTTAAAGGTTCCATATTTTACGGATTGGGAGTGAGTGAAAGGTTGAAATTTTAGTCTGATGCCTTTCTCTGCACAATCAGCATTGTGATGTCATCATACTGAGGTGCGTTGCTGATGTGAGCGAACAAATCAGTTGTAATGCGCTCTAGCAGGGGAGATGGCAAAAGTGCAGATTGATCTAGGAGCGATCGCAGTCGCTTTTCAGTAAAAAACTTACCGCTGGGGCTGCGTGCCTCAGTTACCCCATCGGTATAGCCAATTAAGATATCGCCTGGTTCCAACTGTACTTGTTGAATTTTAAATTTCATATTAGGCATCATCCCTACCGCTGGCCCGGTTGAGTTGAGACTGGCTTTGATACCAGCCTCACCAACAACAAACAGAGTTTCGTGTCCACCATTGATGTAGGTGAGAATGCCAGTTGCCGGATCTAGCACGCCAAAAAACAGCGTGGCAAACATACTCATCTGGGCGTGCTGTTGGGCGATGTAGTTATTCGTGAGCGCTACTGCTTTCAGGGGGTTAATTTGGTATAAATTGGTTGCCATCTCTGACTCCAGTAAAATCGATAATTCCTCCTCATTGGCAATAATAGAGAGTCCGCCCAAACTAATTTGTCCAGAAAAAATACGGATTAAGCTCCGAAACAAAGCCATAAATAATGCAGCACCTACACCTTTGTCGGCGACATCAGCAATAACTAGCCCCAAGTAGTCACCAGGTAGCATAAAAACGTCGTAGAAGTCTCCAGCAACTTGACGCGCAGGAGAGAAAAACGTGGCAATCTCTAAATTAGGTAGCTGTGGGATTTCGTTGGGTAGAAAATCTCTTTGGATTTGCCGCCCTTTTTCTAATTCGTAGTTGAGCGCTTTGGAATAGGTTTCAATTTTCCCATAGAGCTGGGCATTTTCTAAAACTATCGCGATTTGGTCAGCAGTGAGCTGCATCAGATGGGCAATTTCTAGGCTAAAGTGCCCCGGTTCTTGGTGTAGCAAGGTAAGAATACCTAAGACCTCTTCATTCCTGAGAATGGGAACAGCTAATGCTGAACGTACAGTGTAAGGCTGATTGGGCAACTGCAACCAACGATCGTCGGTCTCAGTGTCTACGATCAATCCGATCTGGCGCTGTCTGTATACCCAACCGGCAAGCCCCTGTGCTAAAACGCAACCAATCAGGCGATCGCGCTCCTTCAGTGCTGTCTCCCTTTGCGTGAGAATACTATCGGTGACAGCACCCTGGCGATCGAGTAAAAACAGACTGCCTTTTTGGGCACCAGTAAGCTGACTACAAACATCTAACGTGTCTTGTAAAGTAGCTTTCAACATCTCTTCTTCGGGTGAAGCACGGATGATTGTCGCTACTGAATGCTCCAGCAGCTTTTTTTGAGCTTGGAAAGCAGCTTTTTCTGTTTTTAATTCAGCTACCTCTCGCCGCAGAGACTTCAGTTCCTCAATTAGCTGTTGATTCTCTGCTATGCCATTCTCTTCATCAGATTGTTGGATCATGAATGAACCTGTCGCTTTATTATAGGGGTAAGATTTAGCATGGCAATCCTCAACTGATTCAATGTATCTGCTAATAGGTAGAAATATTACAAGTCTCCGGCGCTAACTATTAAGTTATTTTCATGTAAAAGTCATCCCTTAAATAGTTGAGAATTTATAAAATTTGTGCGTGAAGAGTGAAATCTTGGTATCCTGAACAATACCAAGATTTTCTCGGAGAATACCAAGATTTTTCGGAGAACACCAAGATTTTTCGGAGAACACCAAGATTTTTCGGAGAACACCAAGATTTATCAAACTGATGGCTTCATCAGTCTGATGAATGTTCAATACCTTCATTTAATTGCAGATGTTGGCTTGTCAATGTGCTAGAGATTAGCGATCTGAACAATTTCCAGGTTTATAGGAGTAGCCATGCATGGAAAAACAACATACTAGTGAGACGCTAGTAGACGTATTGCGCTACAGAGCTATTCACCAACCTCAGACGCTAGGCTATACCTTTTTGGTAGATGGTGAATCTGAGGGAAGTAGACTCACGTATGGAGCACTGGATAAACTGGCAAGGGCGATCGCTACCTACTTGCAAACATTTGCAAAGCCAGGCGATCGCGTACTCCTACTCTACCCACCTGGTTTAGAATTTATTAGTGCCTTTTTTGGCTGCTTATATGCTGGTACGATTGCGATTCCTGCTTATCCGCCTCGGCAAAATCAGTCGATTGCTAGGTTGGGTGCGATCGTTTCCGACGCCCAAGCAACTGCTATCCTGACAACAACAGCACTATTGCCAATCGTTAAGAACTACTTTGCAGACAATCCAGAACTAGCATCTCTAAAAGTCTTAGCCAGCGATGTGATTTCTGAGGCAATCGCACAGGAATGGAAAGCACCTAATATCAATGGAAAGACTTTAGCTTTCCTGCAATACACCTCCGGTTCCACGGGAACGCCCAAAGGGGTGATGGTAAGTCACAGTAATCTGTTGCACAATTTAGCCTATCTGGATCACGGTTGGGAACACACATCCGATAGCGTCATGGTGACGTGGATTCCATTCTTTCACGATATGGGGCTGATTTATGGAGTACTCCAACCCTTGTACAAGGGATTCCCTTGTTACATCATGCCACCTGTAGCCTTTATAGCGCGTCCCATTCGCTGGCTCCAAGCTATTTCTCACTATCAAGCAACACATACTAGTGCGCCAAACTTCGCCTACGATCTGTGCATTCGTAAAATTACCCCAGAACAACGTGCCAGCCTGAATCTCAGTTGTTGGCAGATGGCTTTAAATGCTGCTGAACCAGTCAAAGCAGAAACGTTGGAACAGTTTGCCAAAGCATTTGCTTCTTGTGGGTTTCAAGCAACAGCTTTCTGTCCGGGTTACGGACTCGCTGAGGCAACATTGAAAGTAACTGCCGTGCAAACACAAGCCGAGGCGATTATTAGCAAGGTTGAGGCAACCGCGCTGACACAAAATCGAGTAGTGTCAGCAACAGCAGACCATCCCAATGTGCGGCTTTTGGTTGGATGTGGCAATCACAGGCAAGGCGATACACAAATAGCGATCGTTCATCCTGAATTGTTGACGCGATGTTTACCCGATGAAGTCGGCGAGATTTGGGTAGCAGGAGCAAGTATCACCCAAGGCTATTGGCAGCGACTTGAAGAAACAAAACATACATTTGCAGCCTATTTAGCAGATACAGGAGAAGGCCCGTTTCTCCGCACGGGAGACTTAGGCTTTTTGCAAAATGACGAGCTATTTATCACCGGAAGACTCAAGGATTTAATTATTATTCGAGGACATAATCATTATCCTCAAGACATTGAACTCACAGTTACAAATAGTCATTCGGCTTTGGGAACGCAGGGAGTAGCCGCATTTACGATCGAGGTAGACGGTGAAGAGCAACTCGTTGTGGCGTGTGAAGTCGAGCGAACTGCTATGCGGAAGCTTGATGCAAGTGAAGTAATTGGCTCCATCCGACAAGCAGTCACAACACAGCACGAATTAGAAGTTTATGCCGTCTTGCTGTTGAAGCCAGTCAGTATCCCCAAGACTTCTAGTGGGAAGATTCAGCGCTATGCCACTCGCGCAGGATTTTTGGCGGGGACTTTGGAAGTGGTGGGAGAGTGGAGGAAGGCAGGGGAGCAGGGGGGTAGCACTTCTCTACGAGAGGCTTCGCCAACGGCTACGCTCAGTGACCGAGGAGTAGGGGGAGCAGGGGGAGCAGGGGAGCAGGGGGAATTGAGAAGTCGCAAGTCAGGAGAAAAGGGAGCGGCGGAAATTCAAGATTGGTTGGTAAATAAGATTGCTCAGCGACAAAACATTGCACCCCAATCAATAGATCCGCGTGAATCGTTTGCTTACTATGGGTTGGATTCTATTGCCGCAGTCAGCCTGTCGGCAGATTTAGAGGATTGGTTAGGTTGTCAGTTGTTGCCTACTTTGGCTTACGATTACCCGACGATCGCAACTCTATCAGCCTATCTCACAGAAACTTTATCCCAACGGCGAGAATCTCCACAACCTACACGTAATCTTAAATCTGTCGAGGCGATCGCGATTATTGGCCTTGACTGCCGCTTTCCCGGAGCTAATAACCCAGAAGCCTTTTGGCAATTACTACGCAATGGTAAAAGTGCCATTGAGCAAATTCCCGCCAATCGTTGGGATTCTCATCTTTTCTATAACCCCATCCCTGCCCAACCAGGGAAAATGAGTACTCGTTGGGGTGGATTTATCGAGCAAGTTGACCAATTCGATCCCCAATTTTTTGGTATTTCTCCTCGTGAAGCCGAGCGGATAGACCCGCAGCAAAGGCTGTTACTAGAAGTGAGTTGGCAGGCACTAGAAAATGCTGGATTAGCAAGCGATCGCTTGACAGGCAGCAACAGTGGTGTATTTATCGGCATCAGTACCAATGACTATGCTCGATTCCAGTTTGAGCGGTTGTCTGATATTGATATCTATGCCAGCACAGGCAACGCTCTGAGTATTGCCGCTAACCGCCTATCCTATCAGTTCGATTGGCACGGGCCCAGTTGGGCTGTCGATACTGCCTGTTCTTCATCTTTGGTTGCAGTTCACCAGGCTTGTCAGAGTTTGCGTTTAGGGGAATGTGACTTGGCTTTGGCAGGTGGTGTTAATTTAATTCTCACCCCCCAAATGACAATCGCCCTCTCCCAAGCAAGATTCATGTCGGGGGATGGTCGCTGTAAAACCTTTGATGCGGATGCAGATGGTTATGTCCGGGGAGAAGGTTGTGGGATTGTAGTGCTGAAGCGTTTTACTGATGCCATCAACGATGGGGATAATATCCTGGCGCTGATTCGCGGCTCGGCAGTCAATCAGGATGGTCACAGCAATGGACTGACTGCTCCTAGAGGAATTGCCCAACAAGGCGTTATCCATCAGGCGCTTGTGAATGCTGGAGTCGCACCCGCAGCCATTAGCTATGTGGAAGCTCATGGGACAGGTACAGCTTTGGGCGACCCGATTGAAGTTAACTCGTTGCAATCAGTGTTGATGTCAGGTCGTTCCCCAAACCAACCTTGTGCGATCGGTTCGGTAAAGACTAATATCGGTCATTTAGAATCAGCAGCCGGAATTGCAGGGTTAATAAAAGTTGTACTGGCTTTGCAACATGAAGAGATTCCCGGTACGCTTCATCTCAAGGAGCTAAATCCGAAGATTACCATCCAAGACACGCCTTTTTCAATTCCTAGCGAAACTCAGAAGTGGTCTGGTTTTGGGGAGCAACGTTTTGCAGGAGTAAGTTCCTTTGGCTTTGGCGGTACGAATGCCCATGTTGTTTTGGAGGAAGCACCGGGGGAGAGTAGGGGGGCAGGGGGCAGGGGGCAGGGAGCAGGGAGAGCTGGGGAACTGGAAAGCTGGGGAGTAGATTTTCACGGCAAATTGCTATTGACAATTTCGGCAAAAAGTGAAATAGCGTTACGGGAATTAGTTCGGCGGTATGTGGCGTTTTTGGAGTTTCATTCAGAAGTAGCTCTGGGGGATATTTGTTATACGAGCAATGTGGGGCGATCGCATTTTAACCATCGACTAGCTCTGGTTGCAGAATCCTCTGAGGAATTTTGCGAGGAACTCGCAGCGTTCATTTATAATTCACCTTCTAGAACAGGCGATCGTTGTCAGGGAGTTGCTTTCCTGTTCACCGGTCAAGGTTCGCAATATATCGGTATGGGGCGGGAAATTTACAACACGCAACCCGTTTTCCGGCAAGCCATAGAACGCTGTGCTGAAATCTTGCAGCCATACTTAAATCAACCTCTATTAGAGGTTCTATATCCTATAAGTGAGTTAGACAACACAACTCAAGCCTCTATTAATGAAACTGCTTATACTCAACCTGCTTTATTTGCATTGGAATATGCATTGTCTAAGCTATGGCAGTCCTGGGGAATCAAACCGAGTGTGGTGATGGGACACAGCATCGGCGAGTATGTTGCTGCTTGTGTAGCAGGAGTGTTTAGTCTAGAAGATGGACTGAAGTTGATTGCCGCACGGGGAAGACTGATGCAAGCGTTACCGTCTGTAGGAGCAATGGTAGCGGTTTTTGCCCAGTTGCAAGAAGTATCGAGCATTATTGATGAGTATTCAGATTTGGCGATCGCAGCAATGAACGGCGCACATCTGATCATCTCAGGTGGATATCAATCTATTACATCGGCTGTGGCCAGGTTAGAAGCAAAGGGAGTGAAGACAAAACCACTTGAGGTTTCCCATGCTTTTCATTCGCCATTGATGCAACCCATGCTGGCGGAGTTTGAACAAATTGTCCAGCAAGTAAACTACTATCCGCCAAACCCCGATATTCGCTTTATTTCTAATCTCACCGGTCAACTAGCAAAAGCAGAGATCGCCACGCCTGAATATTGGGTAAAACATGTGATCCAGCCAGTCCGGTTTGCTGATGGGATGGCAACTCTAGCAGAACTGGGAGCCTTAGCGTATTTGGAAGTAGGGCCGCAACCGATTTTGTTGGGAATGGGTCGCCAGTGCTTACCGAGTAACGAGTATGTGTGGCTTCCCAGCCTCAAAAAGGAATCGAATTCTCAGCAGATGTTGTCCAGTTTGGCAACTTTGTACGAGTCTGGAATATCAGTTGATTGGGTAGGCTTTCATCATGGCTCTCAACATCGTCGGGTAATATTGCCCAATTATCCCTTTGAGCGATCGCGCTTCTGGATGGAAACTGCATCTAATAACGTGACTGCTAGAGAATCGCTCTGTTCGCCAGCCGAAATCAAGCATTTGCTCGTGCCCCAGTTGGCTGAATTGACAGCCCAACTGAGTCTAAAAAACTATGGGGAAGCTCTAAGTACTTTGGAATCACTGAGTATTCCTTATGTGGTAGCGGCATTCCGGCAGATGGGGTGGAGTTTGCAGCTAGGCGATCGCTATTCCATCCCCCAACTCACCAAACTAGGAGTCATCGAGCAACATCAGAAACTCGCACTGCGCCTGTTGGAAATGCTGGTTGAAGAAGGAATTCTTCAGCGAATTGGTAATCAGTGGGAAGTAACTCGAATACTAGAGTTACCGACACCAGAAGCGCAACTGGATAATTTGCGATCGCAATATCCCCAAGCAAATGCAGAACTGACACTGCTAGAGCGTTGCGGTTCGCACCTGGCTCAAGTACTCCAAGGTGAAACTCGCCCACTGGAGTTGCTATTTCCTCAAGGCGATTTGACAGCATTAACCCAGCTTTACCAGGATTCCCCCGGCGCAAAGGTGATGAACGCACTAGTCCAAAAGGCAATCTCAACCGCGATTTCTACTGATACAGTGCGTATTTTGGAAATTGGAGCCGGAACTGGCGGAACAACTGCTTACCTCCTACCTCATCTCCCAGCAGATCGAACTGAATATGTGTTCACAGACTTAGGAACATGGTTCACTGCTAAGGCTCAAGAGAAATTCCGAGATTACCCATTTATTTGCTATCAGTCTTTAGACATCGAACAAGACCCCCAATCGCAGGGATTTACTAACCATCAATACGACATCATTGTGGCAGCAAATGTTCTGCACGCAACCGAGGATTTACAGCAAACCTTACGTCACGTTCGCAGCTTATTAGCACCAGGAGGATTGTTAGTGTTGCTGGAGGGAACAAGTCCCCGACGTTGGTTAGATTTGGTCTTTGGATTAACGCCAGGGTGGTGGAAATTCTCAGACTACGAGTTGCGACCATTCTACCCTTTGTTAGCGGTGACTGACTGGCTGGAATTGTTGTCTGATTGTGGGTTTCAAGAGGCTGTGCATCTTGCGCCTGATTCCCAAGCCATCGGCGATTCATTCCAACAGGTTGTCATCCTGGCTCAGAGCATTAGCACCGATAACCCAGTTAACCACAATAGACTTCTTGCAAAAAACACTTTTGCAAGAGTTGGGAAAAGGGAAAAGGTTAAAGGGGAAGGGGAAGGGGACAATACAAAACCTTTACCCTTTCCCCCCCGCCCCTTATCCCCAGAGGGGACCCCACCTTCCCCTTTTCCCGACTTATGCGAGAAGTCTAATCATCTTCCATCGCCCATTCCTGCCACCATCAACACGCCACAATCAACATTTCTCCAATCGCTAATAGCCATGCCTCCACGAGTGCGACAGGAGGAATTAATTACTCATCTCCGCTCATTAGTAGCCAAAGTTTTAGGCTTAAAGCAACCCCAGTCCATCGGTTTGCAGCAAGGTTTCTTTGAATTAGGGATGGATTCATTAACTGCTACGGAGTTGAAAGAGCAATTGCAAAATAGTTTAGGCTGTTCCCTTTCCCCAACCACACTATTTGATTACCCGACGGTGGCAGCGTTGGCGAATTATCTGGAAACGCAAGTGTTGTCGCACTTAGATCCACAAGCATCAACCCAGGAGGCTGCCTTTAACTCAGAGAATTTCCAGCAACAAGCCTTACTGGAAGAATCATCATTAGAAGAAAAGAGAGTGAGATTGTCATCGCCGGAGCAATCGCTTGACGAAATTGCAGATTTGCTGGCTGCAAAACTAGCATCAATCAGAGAGGGAAAACTGCTATGAGTCGTCCTTCCGAAACCAGAGATTATGGACAATTGATGCAGAACGCATTGCTGGAGCTATCAGCCCTCCAAGCAAAGCTGAATACTCTCGAACATGCTGCAACTGAACCCATTGCAGTCATCGGTATTGGTTGCCGCTTTCCTGGAGGAGTTAGCTCTCCAGAGGAGTTATGGCTGTTATGCAAAAATGGTGGTGATGCGATCGCCGAAGTTCCTAGCGATCGCTGGGATGTAGATGCTTACTACGATCCTGATTTAAGTAGTTATGACAAAACTAACACCCGTTGGGGTGGCTTTTTAGCAAATATCAATCAATTCGATCCCGGCTTTTTCGGAATTTCCACGAGCGAAGCAGCTAGTATTGACCCCCAACAACGGCTGCTATTAGAAGTAAGTTGGGAGGCATTAGAAAACGCTGGATACGACCCCTTACAATTGGCTGGTTCTCAGACTGGTGTGTTTATGGGAATTGCCACTTGTGATTATTACAAAGCCATGACCGCAATTCCCACGAGAGCCGGTACAGGTATTGCCAATAGTATGGCGGCAAATCGCCTGTCCTACTTTTTGGATGTGCGAGGCCCTAGCGTCACAATCGATACAGCTTGTTCGTCGTCCCTGGTTGCCATTCATACCGCTTGCCAAAGTCTGCGGCATCGAGAGTCAAATCTCGCATTGGTGGGCGGCGTGAATATTATGTTGTTACCGGAGGTGAATATTACCTTTTCCCAAGCTGGCATGATGTCATCTGATGGACGCTGCAAAAGCTTTGATGCTACAGCCGATGGCTACGTTCGAGGAGAAGGATGTGGGATAGTTATCCTGAAGCGTCTTTCAGATGCAGTCAAAGATGGCGATCGCATTCTAGCGTTACTGCGGGGAACCGCCGTAAATCATAACGGCCGCAGTGTTGGCCTAACTGCACCAAATGGGTTGGCTCAACAAGCAGTGATTCGGCAAGCACTGGCAAATGCCAAGGTGGCATCCCATGAAATTGACTATGTTGAGGCACATGGTACGGGTACTCCAATGGGGGATGCCATCGAGCTACAAGCAATCTTGGGGGTGCTAGGACAGGGGCGAACCCTCGACCAACCCTGCGGACTAGGTTCTGTAAAAACTAATATTGGCAACCTAGAAGCCGCTGGTGGAATTGCCGCATTCATCAAAACTGTTCTCTGTTTGCAACAAGGAGAAATTCCCCCTCATCCCCATTTCAAAACCATCAATCCTCATATTGACATCAAGTCAACACCATTTTTGATTCCTACAATCGATCGTCCGATAGATATCAAGCCTCGGTTTGCTGGCGTTAATTCTTTTGGTTTTGGCGGTACTAATGCTCATGTAGTACTGGAAGCAGCAGAGGAGGGCAGCACTTCGACTACGCTCAGTGACCGGGGAGCAGGGGAGCAGGGGAGCATACTTCGACTACGCTCAGTAACCGGGGGGGCAGGGGAGCATATCAAATCGCTGTTGACGCTTTCGGCAAAAACTGAGACAGCGTTACGGAAACTAGCAAGTTGCTATGCAGATAGTTTTCTAAACTATGCTGCTCAATCGATTCCCGATATCTGTTTCACAACTAATATCGGTCGATCGCATTTTAACCATCGTCATGCCATCATTTCATCAGGCGATTTACCTCATTTAATCTCCGAACTGAGGACATTCGCCACTAGCAAACAGACGACAGGACAGCTACAGCCAAATCGCCCGAAGATTGCATTTTTGTTCGCTGGACAGGGTTCGCAATACGTTGGTATGGGATGGGAACTTTACAACAGCCAACCTATTTTCCGTGCTGCCTTAGACGAATGCGATCGCATCTTACGCTCTTATTTGGATCGGCCACTGCTGGAAGTACTGTATCCATTAGGGGAAGGGGGAAAGGGGAAAGGGGAAAGGGAAAGAAACTTAGTGCCTCATCTTCTAGATGAAACTGCCTATGCCCAACCTGCTCTTTTTGCCGTAGAGTATGCCTTAGTGAAATTGTGGCAGTCATGGGGCATTGAACCCGATGCGGTGATGGGTCATAGCGTCGGAGAGTATGTAGCTGCTTGCGTGACAGGTGTATTCAGCTTGGAGGAAGGGCTGTACTTGAGCGCCGAACCGGGACGACTGATGGCAACGCAGCCCAGAGAAGGGCAAATGGTGGCGGTGTTTGCAGCTAAGGAGATTGTAGAAGAGGCGATCGCATCTTATCAGGATGCTGTTGCCATTGCGGCCTTTAACGGCCCTACTCAAACTGTGATTGCGGGCGATAGACAAGCGGTTGCAGCAGCAATTGCCCGTCTGGAATCCGATTTCATTATGACTCGCGAGTTGAATGTTGCCCACGCCTTTCACTCACCCTTAGTAGACCCCATTCAAAATGCCTTTGAGCAAACTTTGAAGCAAATGCAGTTTCATCCACCTTGTCTACCGTTTATCTCTCATCTTTCGGGAGAATTTGAGGCAGGGGTACTAGATGCTAACTACTGGCGCTCCCAACTGCGATCGCCGGTGCGTTTTGATGGAGGTATCCAGACTTTAGCAGAGGCGGGGTATAAGATTTTTCTGGAAATTGGCCCAACAGATACTCTGGCAAGTATGGGTAAGCGCTGTCTACCGAAAAACACTGCCACTTGGTTGTCTTCTTTAAGACAAGAACGCGATGACTGGCGATCGCTGCTCGACAGTTTGGCTACTTTATACAAGAAGGGTATAAACATTAATTGGTCGGAATTTCATCGAGATTCTCCCAGACAACGAGTTGCTCTGCCCACTTATCCTTTCCAGCGCCAACGCTGTTGGAATGATTCTTTTGGAATTAAGGCTTACGCAGAGGTAAGGGAAAATCGAACCACAGAGGACGCAGAGGGCACGGAGGAATAAGAGTTTTAGAGAATTTTTACGTAAATTTTAGAAGTTAAATAGTAATGCACAGCTTATAACTGACGCTCTATGCCTATAGGAATTGAGAAACTTAATCTTTACTCAGGGCAGTTCTATCTAGATATTGCCGATCTTGCCGAAGCGCGTGGTAAAAACTTCCAGCAGATTGCCGATAGTTTAATGTGCAAAACGCGATCGGTTTATCCGGTCTATGAAGATGCTATTACTCTGGCGGTGAATGCAGCCAAACAACTCTTATCACCTCAAGACTTAGAAGATATCGAACTACTAATTGTGGGTACAGAATCTGCGGTTGATTGTGGCAAATCCCTGTCTACCTGGGTACATCGGTTTTGTAATTTGTCTCCTAATTGCCGTAACTTCGAGGTGAAACATGCTTGTTACGGTGGCACTGCGGCATTCAAAATGGCCGCTTCGTGGGTAGCTTCAGGGGCTAGACCTGGAAAAAAGGCATTGGTAATTAACACGGACTTCAGCAGCGTCACGCTCAATAGCGATCAGGAGTTTATCTGCGGAGGTGGTGCAGTGGCGATGCTCGTTAGTACTAATCCACAAATTCTCGAAATTGAACTAGATAAGGCGGGTTACTGGACAAAAGAGATTTCTGACTATCTGCGCCCCACTTTCAACACCGAAGTGATCAAAAGTGAAACGAGTCTTTACTCTTATTTAGATGCTTTGGAGGGAGCATTCAGTCACTACGAGCAAATCGTGGGTTCTGTAGACTATGATGCTGATTTTAAAAAACACATTTATCATGCGCCCTTTCCAGCAATGACGTTTCAGGCACATCGCACCATACTCAACCGATTTGAGGCGGTAGGGAAAGCGGCTGCTAAGTTAAGTTTTCAATCAAAAGTTGCAGAGAGTATACATTTTGCTCAACAAATTGGTAGTTCCTATGGAGGTTCCAATTTTATTTGTTTGTTAAGTCTTTTGAATTATGCCAAGGATCTTAATCCGGGCGATCGCATTTCTTTGTTTGCTTATGGTGGTGGCTGCCAAGCAGAATTCTACAGCGCCACCATTGGAAAGGCTGCAACTGAAATTGTCCGATCGCTCAATATTGACGAACATCTCAATCAGCGACTTCGTTTATCCGTTGCAGATTATGAAGCTAGTGAATTGACGCGTGAAAAATATAGCGATCGCCGAGACTTTAATTTAGAAAACTATTTAGATGAACGCTATGAAAAACGCTATCGAGGCCAAGGTTTACTTGTGTTAAGCAATGTTGAAAATTACTATAGGCAATATAAATGGAGTTAATAGTAGAGACCATCCGCTATAAAATCGATTCAGGAGTTGCCCAGATTGCCTTGGTGCAGCCCCAAACAGGTAATGCGCTCAATTCATCTTTAATTAATCAACTTAGTCAAGCGTTACAAGCTGCGATCGCCGATTCATCTTGTCGGGCGATCGTGCTTCGGGCTGAGGGAACTGACTTCTGCAAAGGACTTGACTTGGAATGGATATTACAGCAGGGAGGAAGACCTCAAATAGAACTCTTTCAAGCCTTTATAAATTGTCTGCAACTGATTTGCCATTCTCACTTACCTGTAATCGCCTGTGTTGAAGGTAATGTTACAGGTGGAGGACTAGGTTTAGTTGCGGCTTGCGATCTGGTTATTGCCAACGAGAACGCAATATTTATGTTGCCAGAAGTCATCATTGGCATGATTCCGGCTCTAATTGCACCTTTCTTACTGCGTCGTCTGACCATAGCACGGCTCAATTATTTAACCCTCAGCAGTCGGGGTATTGACAGCCTAGAAGCCAAAGCATTTGGGTTAGTGGATGAAGTTGCAACTGAAGGTATGGCTACCACCTTGAACCGACAATTACAACGGCTATTTCGTTCTTCTCCCGAAGCGATCGCTGCCAGTAAACAATATTTTGAACAACTCTATGGGTCAGATTTGCAGCGACAAACCAATATTGCCCTGAATCAACTTGTTTCATGGTTAGCACAACCGGAGGTCTTAGAAGGAATTCAAAGTTTCACCGAGGGATTCTCGCCACCTTGGTTTCAAAAGTACAGGGGAAAAACCCATGTCTAAAATTTTGCTCACCAATCTAGAAGACGGCATCTTCCAACTGCAAATCGATGATTCTGAAAACGAAAATCGTTTGAGCGAAGAACTGTGTGATGAATTGATGACAGCCCTGACTCATCTAGCAAAAGAACCGAGCCTGAAAGTCTTGATTTTGAGTGGGCGATCGGATGTTTTCTGTGCGGGAGCAAGCTTGGACACCATCAAACAAGTTGTGAGTGGCAATGCAGATGTCAAAGATTTATCACTGCCCAACCAACTACTTAGCTTTCCCGTACCAATTATTGCAGCTTTGCAGGGTCATGCTGTGGGAGGTGGACTAGCGTTAGCACTCTACTGCGATATGGCGATCGCATCCGAAAACAGTCGGTACGGAGTTAATTTTACAGATTTGGGATTTACTCCCGGAATGGGTATCTTATCTGTCTTACCTGCAATGGTTGGGCATCACTTCGCTAGCGAGATGCTCCTCACCGCCAAGCTCTACAAAGGCAAAGAACTCAAGGGACGAGGTTTATTTAACTACATAGTTCCAGATGAGGAAGTTATGACTTTAGCCTTGGATATGGCACGGAGAATTGCCGAAAAACCCAGACATGTTTTGGAGATGGTAAAAGACACCCTGTCATTACCCCGGCGTCAAGCGCTCCAAGCAGCATTGTCCCGCGAACACCTAATGCACAAAATCTGTTTTGGGGTTCCAGGGACATTAGCACACATCGAAGCGGCCTATTTAGCCTAAATTTTGTTTGTAAATTTTCAAGATAGGAGACAAAACATCATGGATCGAGAGCAAGTATTAAATGTCGTAATTAAACATATCAAGCTCAACGTAGATGGAGTAGAAAATGTTGAAATAGATCCGCATAAAACCATCGGAGAATATGGAGCCAGCAGTCTTGACGGCGTAGAAATTGTTTCTGCTTGTATGCGAGAACTCAAAATAAAAATTCCCAGAACAGAAGTTTCTAGCTTTAAGACAATCAATGACTTGGTGGAATTGTTTGCCAAGTTTAAAGATGAAGCTTCTCAAGAAGTTAAAGTTACGCAATAAAAGGGCGATCGGTGAAGGAGGCAGGAAGCAGTGTTTCGACTCCCTTCTCTACGAGAGGCTGCACTTCTCTACGAGACGCTGCGCGAACGACTACGCTCAGTGACCACGCCAACGATTCCGCTACTTCGACTACGCTCAGTACAAGTCAGGGTAAGTCGCTCAACAACCAGGCATAAAGCAGGAGGAACCCACGCTTAAAAACGTGGGATTGAAGCAAGGAGGATTTTCTGCTATTTACACAATCCCCAATCCTTTTTATAAAAGCAGGTGGAAATGGTTACTCAAGTTGTCGAGTCCGATGTCCAAGATTCATTAATAGAATACTTAGAAGATCCATTTTTAAATTACCTTTTTAAACAAATCAGAAAAGCTGAACAAATTAGAGGGATATCAGTTGATTTAACCCATGCGTGCAATCTTCGGTGTCAGGGATGCTATTTCTTTTTAGATGAATTGGATCAATTCAAAGCACCCAAAAATGAAGCCGAATTTGATACATTTATTGACCACGAAAAGAGCAGAGGAACAAATTTTATTACAGTGGTTGGAGGAGAACCCAGCCTGATGCTAGAGCGATTGCAGAAGCTTTACCAGAATTTTCGATTAATGGTTGTTACCAACGCTCTGATCAAAATTCCTTATGAGGGGTTTGAAACAATGCCGATCGCTATTTCTCTTTGGGGCGATCGCGAAACTGACAAAACACTCCGAGGGGGTGGTAAACTCGATGTTTTTAGCAAAGCTTTAAAAAATTACAAAGACGATCCGCGTGCTATTTGGCATTACACTACCACACCGGGTAACGCCCATGAAATCGCTAGCGTTGTCGAGCAGTGCGTAGCCAACGGTAATCGCGTCTTGTTTAACTTTTACAGCGATCGCATTGACTTAGGAGGAGTTTACGATCACAATCTGGGGTTTGAACATGTACGAGGTGAAATTGACAAAGCGATCGCTCGCTACCCTGACAAAATTTTAATGACTTCGTACATGAGCAAAGTGTTTACCACTCGGCAACTTTACGATGAAACCTGGGGTTATGAAGTTTGCACCAGCCTCACTGTAGATCATGAAATTAATCACAACCGGATTAAAAATGGTAAACGTTATAACCCCCATTATCGCGCTTACAATCCCGATCTGAAATCAACTCGGCGTTGTTGCACGGGTGATAATCAAGATTGCTCAACCTGTTACCAAACTTGGGCGCAGGTTGGTTGGATCATGATCAATTTGGAACGACACCTCGGTTCCAAACAAGAATTTACTAACTGGCTGACTACGACATACCTGTTTTACTTGATGTGCCGCATGGTTGACTTTGAATCCGGTGTGCAACTTTTGCCGGAAATTCATCAACGAGTAAATTGTTAATCATCATTGCTCGGTTTTTCGCAAAGGAAATAAATTGCTATGGCTACTCAGGTAATAGAAACCGAGGTACAAGATCCCTTAATGGAGTATTTAGAAGACCCCTTTCTACATCACCTATTCACCCAGGTTAGAAAGGCGGGTGCCATTAAAGGAATCTCTGTAGACTTAACTCATCTATGTAATCTGCGGTGTGAGGGTTGTTGTTTTTTCACCGACGACTTGGATCAAAATGCAGCACCTAAAGACGATGCTGAATTTGAGGCTTTAATTGCACAAGAAAAAGCTAGAGGCACTAACTACATTACAGCAGTTGGAGGTGAGCCTACCCTAATGCTAGATCGATTGCGAAAGCTGGCGCAAAATTTTTGGATGATTGTCGTCACAAACGGGATGATCAAAATCCCTTATGAGGGGTTTGAAAATATAACAATCAGTGTTTCTCTGTGGGGCGATCGCGAAACCGATAAAAAGCTACGCGGAGGAGGCAAATTAGATGTTTTCAGCAAGGCTCTCAAAAATTACAAAGACGATCGCCGAGTCTTTTGGTACTACACCACCACTGCTGGTAATGCCCATGAAATCGAACGAGTTGTTGAACAATGTGTCGAGAACGGTAACTTTGTAATATTTAACTTTTACGGGGATAAAGCGGGGTTAGGGGGTGTTTATGATGACGATCGCGGGTTTGCAGATGTGCGTCATGAAATCGACCGGATGATTGCCCGCTATCCCGATCGTATCTTGATGACTTCATACATGAATCAAGTGTTTACTACAGGGCAAATGTACGATGAAACCTGGGGCTATGATGTCTGTCCTTGCATCAGTGAAAATCGCCCAGAGAATGCAGCCCGATTCCAAAATGGTAAACCCTATAATCTCCACTTTCGTGCTTACAATCCTGATGCCAAATCAACCAGGACATGCTGCACCAGCGAACATCCCGATTGCTCAACCTGTTATCAAACCTGGTCGCAGATTGGCTGGATTATGCTGAATATGGAGCGGCATTTAGGTTCTAAGCAGGAGTTTACCAACTGGCTGACAACAATGTATATGTTTTACCTGACTGCCAGAGCTATTGACTTTGAAGCCGGCGTTCAGGTTTTACCTGAGATTCACACAAGAGTTAATAGCTTATGATTCCAGAACCCATTGCAATTGTTGGTATTGGTTGTCGCTTTCCTGGAGGTGTCCAAAGCCCAGCTGGCTTCTGGAACCTGTTGCAAAATGGCAGGGATGCAATTACAGAAATTCCTAGCGATCGCTGGAACGTCAACAAATTTTATCATCCCGATCCGGTAGAACCAGGTAAGATGTACAGCCGTTGGGGTGGGTTTCTCGACCAAATAGACCAGTTTGATGCCAAATTCTTTGGGATTTCCAGC
The DNA here is from genome assembly GCF_034530635.1 of Nostoc sp. EspVER01. NCBI lineage: Bacteria > Bacillati > Cyanobacteriota > Cyanophyceae > Nostocales > Nostocaceae > Nostoc > Nostoc sp. EspVER01. Next base: position 25,289 of record NZ_JAVRCS010000017.1, on the reverse strand, counting down.
GCTGAGGCGGCTCGGATTGACCCTCAACAACGACTCTTGTTAGAAACGGCGTGGGAAGCGCTAGAAGATGCTGGGCAAGCACCGGAACATCTGGCTGGCAGCGATACCGGGGTTTTTATTGGGGTACTTAACCGAGATTACAGTTACATTCAAATGGATGAGCGCAATCGTGATGCGATCAATGCCCATACCATAGTTAGCTCAAACCTCAACTTGGTACCAAATCGCATTTCCTATTGCTTTGACTTCACAGGCCCCAGTCTGCCGATTGACGCTGGCTGTGCCTCGTCATTAGTCGCCGTTCACTTTGCTTGCTCTAGTCTCTGGAATGGTGAATGTAGCCTTGCCCTCGCCGGTGGGGTCAATGTCATCTTCAAACCAGAAATCAGCATCGCCATGAGTAAGGCATTTTTGCTGTCTGCGGATGGTCGTTGCAAGAGTTTTGATGCCGCAGCAGATGGTTTTGTCCGGGCTGAAGGGGTGGGGGTTGTTGTTCTGAAGCCGCTATCCCATGCCCTTGCTGACGGTGATGCTATTTATGCAACGATCCGCAGTAGTGCTGTCAACCAGAATGGTCGCAGCAGCAGTTTTACAGCCCCCGAAACTTTGGCGCAGCAGGTAGTCATGGAAAAAGCCTATCAGCGGGCAGGAATTCTCCCTCAGCAGGTGCAGTATGTAGAAACTCAAGGCTCCGGTTCACCGATGGGGGATGAGATTGAAGCCAAAGCGATCGGGGCTGTCATCGGCAGCGATCGCTCTTTGGGCAATGAATGCGCCATCGGATCTGTAAAAACAAATATTGGACACATGGAAGCGGCTGCCGGCATTGGTGGACTCATTAAAGCAGCGCTAGCAGTTAGCCATCGTCAGATTCCAGCCAATCTGCATTTTCAAACCCCCAATCCCAAAATTCCTTGGCAAGAACTACGGTTGCGCGTGGCACAATCTCTCGAACCACTAACAAATAAGGATAATCAACCACCGATCGTGAGTGTGAATGGTTTTGGTCTGGGGGGCACGAATGTTCATGTGATTCTGCAAGGTGTAGAATCCTTGCCAATTGATACTGCGATCGCTAATCAACCACAAATTTTTTTAATGTCAGCTCGTACTCCAGAGGCTTTGAAAGCCTTTGCTAAAGCTTATATTGAGTTTTTTACTGCCCAGGATGACGCGGCAATTTTATTGGCAGACATTTGCTATACAACTAGTCTGCGCCGTAGCCATCACTCCTACCGTTTGGCAATGGTGGTTGATTCTAAGAAACAACTCACCGAGCATTTAATGGCTTTTCTCGCACAAGAAAGCCGCCCCTCGATGTTTTCTGGCTATGTAGAGCAACAGGGGGAGCAGAGGGGCAGCACTTCTCTACGAGAGGCTTCTCTTTCAGAGACGCTAACGCGAACGCCAACGGCTACGCCCTTCGGCTACGCTCAGGACAAGCTCAGTGACCGAGGAGCAGAGGGGCAGGGGAGAAGTCCTCAATTCAAAATTCTAAATTTTGCTACTGAACGCGCTCAGATATTGAATTCCTTAGCAGAGCGCTATACCCTAGAAGATTCAATTGATTGGAACGCTCTTTATCCTCATGGTGGTTGTTTTGTGCGTTTGCCATCCTATCCGTGGCAACGACAGCGTTACTGGCAGGAATCAGAAGCCTCACGGCAAGATAGATTAGGAGAATCTAATACTGCCCAAGCCTCTAGTGCGGTTATATCCAACGGTTCTCAGATTGATATTATAAAGCAATGGTCAGTAGCGGCAAATAGCCAACGCACCGATTTATTAAGCACTTACATTCAAGCACAAGTTGTCCAAGCCTTAGAGTGTGAAGCTGTTCAAGTTGATGTCCAAAAGCCACTTAATAGTATGGGCATCGATTCTCTGATGGCTGTGAGTCTCAGAAATCACATTGTCACCAATTTAAAGATTGAACTGCCAATTGAACAGTTTATTGCTAGTCCTAGCATTGCGGAATTAGCTCAAGCTTGCCACGAACAATTAATTTTGAAAAATTTGATACCAACTATTCAGATTGCTAATTTTGTTGAGGAAATAGAGGAGTTAACACTTTAGCCTCAGTTCGGTATTGAGACGAGTACAAGCAAAAGCAGATCGGGTTTTGGAGAGGGCTAAATATGGTATTCAATGAATTGTTAACATCTAGTTTGTCAGTCAAAAATTTAGTAGAGTTGACGCGTTATCGCGCCGAACAACAACCCGATCGCCTCGCCTATAGTTTTTTGCTGGATGGAGAAAAGGAAGTAATTAGTCTCACCTATGGAGAACTAGATTTATCGGCACGAGCGATCGCGGTGCAACTGCAAACTGTCAGTGCCAAGCATGAGCGTGTCCTGCTTCTCTACCCACCTGGCCTTGATTTCATTACTGCCTTCTTTGGCTGCTTATATGCTGGTGCGATCGCCGTTCCTGCTTATCCACCTCGACAAAATCAGTCCATCTCCAGGCTGATGGCAATTATGGCAGATGCCCAGGCTAGTGTTGCCCTGACTACAACCTCTCTGCTCACTACCATCGCTACTCAGTTTACGCATCATCCAGAACTGGCTACAAAACAGATTTTAACTACAGACACCATCGCGAATCAGCAAGCAGAGTTATGGCACGAACCCGTTATCGATCCAAACGCGATCGCATTTCTGCAATACACCTCTGGCTCAACCGGGACGCCCAAGGGGGTTATGGTCAGTCATGGCAACTTACTACACAATTTAGAACTGATTCATCAGTTTTTCCAAACCACTCCCAACCAATTAGACGTATCCTGGCTGCCCCCTTATCATGATATGGGCTTAATCGGCGGCATCCTCCAACCCCTCTACGTCGGTTCCTCAATCATTTTGATGTCGCCTGTTGCGTTTTTGCAGAAGCCCTATCGTTGGTTAGAAGCAATTTCCCACTATCAAGCGACGATTAGCGGCGGGCCGAATTTTGCTTATGATTTGTGTGTACAGAAGATTCAGCCAGAACAATTAGTGGGTCTCGATCTGAGCAGTTGGAAAGTTGCTTTCAATGGTGCCGAACCAGTTCGTGCCCAAACACTAGAGCGATTTGTTAGCAAGTTTGAGCCTTACGGCTTTCGCCCGGAAGCTTTTTATCCTTGCTATGGGATGGCTGAAGGCACATTGTTGATTTCCGGGGGGGTAAAAGAGTGCTACCCAACGGTGTGTAATCTAGAAAGTGCTGCTCTCGAACAAAACCAAGTTGTGCTGTGTGCAGAGCAACAGCAGCATAGTATCAAGATTGTTGGGCAAGGTAAAACGGGGTTAGGTCAAACAATTGCGATCGCCAATCCGCAATCTTTCCAGAGATGTCCAGATGGTACAGTTGGAGAAATTTGGGTTACAGGAGCGAGTATTGCTCAAGGATACTGGCAGAAACCCCAAGAGACGCAAGAAACATTCTATGCCTGTTTAGACGATACAGGCGGGGGTTCGTTTCTGCGAACGGGCGACCTGGGATTTCTGCATAATGGTGAATTATTTGTTACCGGGCGACTCAAGGATTTAATTGTGATTCGAGGTCGCAATTACTATCCTCAAGACATTGAACTGACGGTGCAGGAAAGCCATTCGGCTCTCAGACAAGGCTGTGGAGCAGTGTTTGCCATTGAGGTAGAAGGAGAAGAAAGAATCGTCGTGGCTCAAGAAATCGAGCGAACTTACTTAAGAAAGCTCAATGCAGATGAAGCGATCGCGGCAATTCGGCAAGCGGTGTCACAGGTTCATGAGTTATCAGTTTATGCAGTGTTGTTGCTCAAGACTGCCAGCATTCCCAAAACTTCAAGTGGTAAGATTTCCCGTACTGCTTGCCGCAATGGATTTCAAACAGAGAGTTTGGACATGATTGCTGCTGACATCTTGCCCCAATGGGATGGCACAGATAGCGAATATAAACTCACAGCAGCAGAACTGTTAGCGATCGCTCCTACACAAAGACAGCAGCACTTAGAGTCTTACATTCAAGCAAAACTAGCCAGGGGATTGAAAGTTGACTTGGCAAAACTCCATCCCCAACAACCCTTGCATCAGCTAGGCCTCGATTCCTTGACTGCGATCGAGATTAAACATCAAATCGAAGTCGATCTAGGAGTCAATGTTCCTGTAGTCAAGTTTCTCGAAGGTGTGACGATCGCAAATCTCGCTGCTCAAATTCTCAGACAATTGACTGGAGTCAATTCTCAGCAGCAAGGCGAAAAGCTACCCTTTTTCTGCATTCATCCGGTGATGGGTGTTGCTTCCGTTTACTCCGACTTGGCAGAGTTATTGGGTCAAGAACAACCTTTCTACGGGCTACAATCTGCGGGGATTACTGGCGAAGGCAAATCAAAAGATTGTATAGAAGACATTGCTGCTGAGTATATCCACGGTATCCAACAGGTGCAGCCAGAAGGCCCCTATTGTCTAGGAGGTTGGTCTTTTGGGGCGCTGGTGGCATTTGAAATGGCCCAACAGCTACAGCAAGCAGGACAGACCATTGTCTTACTGGCACTGATTGATACTCCTGCCTTTTGCGACAATCGCACTCAGAATTTCTTCCAAATGGCTAAATTTCTGGTGAATTCCGTGCTTCGCAATCTTGGCCCTTATCTGGATGAGACAGTAGACCATTTTCTGACTGCTGTCGAAGAACGACAACTTACCCAACAGATTGGAACTAAGACCTCGAAGCCATTGCATTTTTTGGTTGAGCCAGGGAGTATAGCTAAGGTTGTCGCCCACCAGTCCAAGCTGAGTAAGCTTTTCCAACCAGCTGCGCGACGGCTATTTCAAGTCATACAAGCTAACAACTCAGCCCTCCTCAAATACAAGCCACAGCCTTATCCAGGTAAAGTTACCCTCTTTCGGACGAGCAAACAAACTGGAAAAAATCCCCAAGATGCAACCCTTGGCTGGGGCGATCTAGCGATCGGCGGAGTTGAGATTCATCAAATTCCGGGAAACCATCTGAATTTAGTCCTCCCGCCCCATGTAGAGGTACTTGCCGAAAAGCTAAAAGCTTGTCTCGATCGCGTGCAGGTTCAAAAGATGGAGGTGTTGTAGATTTTGCCTTTCCTAGCAGTCTTCTATTAGCTTGATAATACTATCAGGAGATTTATAAAAATAAATAATAACCAAAGTTTCCAATTTGATTACTGATAGTTATAAAACAGCACTAACTGATATTATCCTATCAAGTCACCATCTATATTCAGAGGATAAAAGTCAAACATCAGTAGAACGACTTCAAAAAACCAAACTATGTAAAGAAAAATGAAATAGCTTAAATCCTTTTTCCTTCTGCCTCCAGCGTAGCTGGCTGCTGCTTGATTCCAATAATAAATATTCACACCGACCTACTTCTTATGAGTATACCTTTAAAGCTTCGCAGTGGTTTTAGCTTTGATGAAGCGATTTTAATGGCTAAGTTCTCCAAACGAAGTTATGAAATATTTCAAGTCGGAGGAGGCTCTGTTGAGGATGCCGAAGTCCAAGATATCTATAACTCTCTGTATAAGAATGAGGGCTGGAAATTAGTTCATAGCTTGCAGAATAATGAAAATAATATCCGAGGTTTCATTTTTAAACGGGAAGGAAGTAATCAATTGGCGGTGATTTTTCGAGGCACTATTGTTACCGATCGCGGTCAAATTGAATTAACGGATATTTTGACCGATCTCAATTGGTCATTAATTAACTATGGTTCTCTACCAGATACGCGAGTCAAAGTCGCACGGGGATTTTTTGAAGGATTTGAAGCCGTCAAAGATGAACTAGCTGCCTTTTTTCAGGTTCTCTTAGGTCAAATTAATGCTCAAGATTTTGAAATATTTCAAACCTTAAATCCTGCCAAACAAATTGCTATTGCCCATGCCATTGCGGCAGCTGGAGGAATCCGATTCGGATTAGCCTTTGAGCGCCGATTAAAAAAACTAATTTCGGAAGTCTTCTCTTATGATGCGATCGGCAACCTGAATCGAGCCTGGAGTTTTGCCCGCGATGAACTCTTGAACTTTGAAGACATCTCTAGAGAAATGAGTGAGTTATCGAATAGTCGCAGGGTTGGTACTAGCTTGAGTTCTAGACCTAAGATACCTAAAAACGCCAGTCGGATTGAAGTTTTTGTAGGGGGACATAGTTTGGGTGGTGGTTTAGCTCAACTCGGCGCTCTGTTCTTAAAACGCCGTTTTAGTTCTTTAGGAGAGTCAGCTTTACGAGTCAAAGTATACACCTTTGGATCTGTGAAGGTTGGCAATCACCATTTTGCCAATTACTACAACGAACAGTTAGGAGAAGGATTTAGTTACCGCATCGAAAATCAACTGGATCTGTTTACCCTAGTACCCTTTAGCCTTCCTTTCCCTTTAAGTATGGTTGCTGGCAATGGCTTGAGATTGGGCGAACTTTACTTAGGCAATTACGAACATGTGGGAGAAGTTCATCACGTAATTGGACTGGGAAATCACGGTGTCTCTCTGAATTTTGGGGGAGCGGCAGAATTTATGGGAGGTATTCCTTTTCCTCACAGCTTCGATACCTACATTCAACTGCTGCAAGAAGACAAAAAACGGTGGCATCAGTTGTGGCAACCCATTAGAGGAATTCTCAGCATCTTTTTACAAGAAATGCTCCAGGAACAGGAAGCTGAGATTGTGATGACTACCGAAGAACAAATGCGGGGGGTTCAAGAACAGACATCTGAAGAAATTCGTAGTCTCAAACAATCTCTAGACGAACTTAAAAGCGAAATTCAGCGATCGGGGCTGAACTTGAAGAACGAATAAGAACTAGTAACTTTTGCTACTTATGATGACCCATACTGTTACTGCTCGCAATCTTAGTATCTTTGCTGGTCTACTGGCATTAAGTATCGGGGCTGGATACGTTTTCCTGTTTAAAGTATCTAGCCCGTCACCCGCCAACAACGCCTCATCATCTTCGTTATCGTTGCCCCCTGAAAAAACAAAAGTCCTAGCATTGGGGCGGTTGGAACCAGAGGGGGAGATTACCAAGGTTGCAGTTCCAGTGGGGGCGCAGATTGATAAATTAAAAGTTTCTGAGGGTGATTGGGTTAAAGTCGGACAAGTCTTGGCTTATCTCAAAAGCCATCAAGAAGTTCTGGCTAAACGAAATTTGGTTGCTAGCCAGGTAGAAGAGGTGCAAAAACAGATACAAACAGATAGCTCCGTCAATAAGATTGAGATTAGTCAGGCACAAGCACAGATTAGTCAGATTTCTACTCCTCGTTTGCAAGAAATTAGCTCTCAAGAGGCTGCTGTTCGCCGATCGCAAGCAGAATTACAACAGGCAATTATCATACGCGATCGCTATGCAAAACTTTATGCTGAAGGTGCAGTTCCTAAAGAAGATTATGAGATTAGGAAGTTACTGGTTGTACAAACCCAGGAGAATTTAAGTCAAGTCAGAGCCAAGTTACAGCAATTAACCAACACCCGTCAAGCAGATATCAAAGTAGCTCAAGAGAACCTCAAACGCTCAGAGATGAATTTAAAGCGAGTCGCTAGCCATAGTGGGTTGATTTCAGCCATCCAAAATTTAAAACTGGCTCAGGCACAGTTAGAGCAAACTATTATCCGTGCGCCCAAAAACGGCCAAGTCCTGAAGATTTATACCCAGGCTGGGGAAGTGATTTCCGATCGCGGACTTCTAGCTCTGGGCAACACACGTAATATGTATGTAGTAACAGAGGTGTTTGAAACAGACGTTAAGTCGATTAAAGTCGGACAGCGAGCAACAATTACCAGTCCGGTTTTTGAAGAAAAAATGACTGGCACTGTCACAAAAATTGGTCAATTGGTGTTTAAAAACGACATCATTGGGGACGATCCGACAGCAAAATCAGATGTCCGAGTGGTAGAAGTGAAAATCCGCCTAGATCGAAGCGAACTTGTCTCCGATCTAAGTAATCTGCAAGTAGATGCCGAGATTGATTTAAATTAATTGGCTAAAGGTTTTTCAAAGGGGAATAGGGAACTTGGGCGAATGGCACTAAGAAAAGCCCAAAGACTTATTGTATCCTCGTTCCTCGTTCCCAGCCTGGAGGCTGGGAACGAGGAATGAGAGGCTCTGCCTCTTGTCAAGTTATGGAGGCGGAGCCTCCAGGCTGGAAGTTAGGGCAAGGGCTGTATCTTAACTTAGTGGCATTCGGAACTTGGACTTTCACAATTTTTAAAGGTCTCTAAATTATCAGGAGTCAGGGAATGTGACTAACCGTCAGCACCGCAAACACTGGAAAGGACCCCCATTGGCATGGCAAAACTTAATTCAGAGTAAAGCTCGCTTAGGCGCGGGAGTATCAGCCATCAGCTTTGCAGTTTCCTTAGTATTTATGCAACTTGGACTCTTTAGCGGAGTGATGAAGGGAGCGACGCTCCTCTATGACAGCCTCAATTTTGACATTGTATTGATTTCATCCAAGTCGCCGGAGTCCACCTATGTTCCACCCTTTTCCCGACGTTATTTATATCAGGCAGGAGGGACGAATGGCGTTGCTGCTGCCAGACCACTTTACCTCGCGTTTCGCTCGTGGCGTAATGTAGAAACAAAGCGAATACGAGCGCTTTTGCTTTTGGGGTTTAATTACCGAGATCCTGTGTTGCGCGTGCCAGAAGTTTATCAGTCTTTACCAGCCCTACAACGTCAAGATACCTTGTTAATGAATAGCCTCTCACGCTCTGAATTTGGCCCGAGAGAAGTGGGTCTGAAAACTGAACTGAACAGGCAAGAAGTTGAGATTGTAGGGCTGTTTAGCTTAAATAATACTATCCGTGCTGATGGCACTGCAATTGTTAGCGATCAAAATTTTATTCGTTTGAATCCGGGGCGATCGCTAGATGATGTAAGTCTGGGGTTGATTACAGTTGAGCCTGGTGTAAAGGTTGATGAAGTGGTGCAAAACTTACGCCAAATCATGCCAGCAACGATTAAAGTATTCAGTCGTCAAGAAGCGATGTCTAGAGATCGGGAATATTGGGTTAAGTCTACTTCGCTCGGTTATATCATTGGTGTTGCTGTGATCATGGCTTTTCTAGTTGCGACTGTGATTGTGTATCAAGTCCTGAGTTCTGATGTCAATGAACGCTTGCATGAGTATGCAACCTTAAAAGCCATTGGATATACTAATTTGCGTTTGTTGTCGGTCGTTATCCAGGAAGCGCTCGTGCTGGCGACGCTGGGGTTTATTCCTGGTTGCCTTCTGGCTTTGGGGATGTACCATGCCATTTTTATTGCCACAAGACTACCAGTCGCCATGACTGTTAGTCGGATGTTATTCGTGTTTGTTCTGACGATTGTGACATGTAGTGCGTCTGGATTTGTTGTTGCTCGCAAAGTTTTAGTTGCAGATCCCGCCGATGTTTTCTAGCAAAAAGGTTCGAGTTGCCCTCTTTAAGTTTTCCCTGGCCTGGCGCAATCTGCTCCAGCAACGATCGCAGTTTTTCACAGCATTAGCTGCGATCGCATTTGCGGTTTTTCTCATGTTTTCCCAACTTGGATTTCAGAATGCAATGTTGAATAGTAACGTTGCGTTTATTCAGGCATTCAATGCTGATTTAATCATGCTCAGTCAGCGGCGCTATGTTACCGTTATTGACGAAACTTTTAATCGAAGTCGATTATATCAAGTTAGACAATTTGAAGGCGTTGCAGCAGCTTATCCACTTTATATCACTCTCGGTAGCTGGAGACGTTATGGAACTGCTGAGGAAAGGTCTATCCGAGTGTTTGGATTTAATCTAGACGATCCTGTTTTTCTCTTACCTGAGATTCAAGCGGCTGAATTTGCCCTCCAAATGCCCAACACTCTATTGGCCGATAGCAGGTCTCGCAAAGATTATGGTTCTATGCAACCGGGTGTGACAACTGAGCTTTCTGGTGTCCAAGTCAAAGTAATTGGAACCTTTGAACTGGGTGCTGACTTTGTAACTGATGGTAATTTAATTGTTAGCGATCTTAATTTTCTGAGAATCTTTGCAACTAGACCTTCTGGAATTGATTCCAAGTTTCGTTCATCGCTCAACGACGTTGATATTGGTCTAATCAAAGTGACTCCAGGAACGAATAGCGATCGCCTAGAAAAGTTTTTAAATCAATCTTTACCATCTGATATAGTTGTTTACACGAAACAACATTTTATTGCCAAAGAACTAGATTATTGGACGCAATCATCTGGAATTGGGGCTATTTTTGGACTAGGAACAATCATCGGTTTTGTGGTTGGTATTGTCGTAGTTTACAACATTATCTATAGTAATGTTGCAGATAATCTACCTCAATATGGCACTTTGAAAGCCATTGGTCATTCTAATTTTTATCTTGTCGGTATTGTTTTTCTCCAATCTATCATTCTTTCATTTTTTGGTTTTTTTCCGGGTTTTTGCTTAAGCTTTGTTTTTTATCAGTTAATTTCTACGGCTACAGGGCTGCAATTAGAGATGAATTTTCACGTTATCAGCTTTGTGCTATGTTTAACGGTTTTAATGTGTGTTGTTTCTGGACTGATAGCAACCAGAAAGCTGCAAAAGATAGATCCGGCTGATATTTATTAATAAAATTTTTGAATAAGATGTTGATTTAAACTAATGTCTACCCAACCAGTTATTCAAGTCAAAAACATCAATCATTACTATGGAAAAGGTCAATTACGCAAACAAATATTATTTGATATTTCTTTGAAGATTTATCCTGGAGAAATTGTGATTATGTCCGGCCCATCTGGGTCTGGGAAGACAACACTGCTGACTTTAATTGGGGGATTGCGTTCTGTTCAGGAAGGTAGCCTTCAAGTATTAGGACACGAGTTAAGCGGGGTGAATAATCGGTTATTGGAAAATGTCCGCAAGCAGATCGGGTTCATTTTTCAAGCTCATAATTTGTTAGGTTCCCTAACCGCAAACCAAAATGTCCAAATGTCTTTGGTGTTGAATGATGCGATCGCAATGGAAGAAGCGCAAGAGCGATCGCAAGCAATATTAGAGCAAGTGGGGCTTCAAAAGCGGATTCATTCTTATCCACACCAGTTATCAGGCGGACAAAAACAACGAGTAGCGATCGCGCGGGCTTTGGTAAACCGACCCCAACTGATTTTGGCAGATGAACCAACAGCAGCGCTAGACAAAGCCAGCGGTCGAGATGTGGTGGAACTAATGCAAAAACTGGCAAAGCAGCAAAATTGTACGATTTTGCTCGTAACCCATGACAACCGGATTTTAGATATTGCCGATCGCATTGTTCATTTAGAAGATGGTCGTTTAGCCTCACCTACAGAGCAAGCAATTCTAGACATTGAGAGTACAACGACCTCATTAGTTAAAGCGAAAAAAGAGGAATTGAGCCGCACGCTTGAAGAATTGACAATCCCTCAGTTTTTGAGTTTGCTTCAGAAGCTCAAAGAAGAATTTGAACAAGTTTTGCAAGCAATGAATATTCTCAGCGAGCAAATGCTAAAAGCAAATATTGAGGAAGTGATTAGGGCATTAGCCTGGAAAATTGCCCAAATTATGGGTGCGGATCGAGCAACTATCTTTGTGGTCGATCGGGAAAAAAACCAGCTTTGGTCTAAAGTTTCCCGGAGTGAAAATGAAGAAGCGGTGGAAATTTTCCTGCCGATGAATGCTAGTATTAGCGGTTATGTTGCCACAACTGGTGAGAGTGTAAATATAACTGATGTTCAGCAAAATCCTCAGTTCTATAGAGAAATCGATCGAGCAACTGGATATCACACTTGTAACATCCTTTGCTTACCCATGTTCAATAGCAAAAACCAAGTGTTTGCAGTAGTTGTGTTGACTAATAAACTAGGAGATAGCCCCTTTGATGCCAATGATGAACGTCTACTTCGCGAACTAACTGCACCGCTCAGTGTGATTCTAGAAGGTACTCTCTCGGTGTTACAACAATAGATTTGTCGCGAAATAAGAGGGATTTTACATCACTAGTGGTCTGTCTCATTAATTTTGTGGGGCGGCTAGATCCCCGACTTCTTCAAGAAGTCGGGGATCTGAACACCACTAATATCATGTCCGCATAATTAGTTATGATTCCCAGAGTCATTGCACCCCACCCCCAGCCCCTCCCCGCTCTTCGGGAGGGGAGACAAAGCGCAGCTTTGGCGGGGTGGGGTTCTTGGGGTTTAGTAAGTAATCAAGCGGACATGATATAACCCTCTTCTAAGAAACATTTCTGTTTCTTAGAAGAGGGTTAGAAGAGATAGGCAAAAAATTGCAAAAAATAGCAGCCATGCTAAATTATCCAATTTGAAGAGAAAATAGGCGTTGGCTTTGATTTGTGGTGTCATGTCTTTACTTGCGGCTGCAATAAGATAAGCGTTACTTCATCACAGGTAATAAACATGCAAAAAACCGTGAAAATAAAGTAACAATAGACACTGTTATTCCAATTTATTTATGTAACATCTCGTAAATATATGCTTATTTTCGTCTCAGATGTTACAAAGCTAAATTTGCATGGGCATATTAAGAATGCTTATATTGCAAGAAAAAACAATGACAGCTACTTTATCTGGTTATCAACTCCTCGAAACCCTTCACTCCGGTAGTAAAACCGTCATTTATCGTGGACGGCGAGAAACCGATAATGTCTCTGTGGCGATCAAAACTCTTCAGTGCGAACATCCACCTCTGGAAGATATTGCTCGACTGCGCCATGAATATCAAATCATTGAGTCCCTGCGAATTCCTGGCATTGTTAAAGCCTACGAGTTAAAGAATTATCAGCATGGTTTGGCTTTGGTATTAGAAGATATTCCAGGTTGCTTGCTCAAAGAAATGATTACAACTCAAAAAACTACCTTGATTACTTTTCTCAAGGTGGCAATTAATTTGGCACAGACTTTAGGAGAACTACACGCCCAAAAAATTATACATAAAGATATTAAGCCGCACAATATTTTAATTAATCCCGAATCAGGGGAAATCAAACTGATTGACTTCAGTATTTCCTCCCGCCTCGATCGAGAAAATCACACCTTGAGCAATCCTAATTTGCTTGAAGGTACACTTGCCTATATGTCGCCTGAGCAAACAGGCAGAATGAACCGGGTGTGCGACTATCGCACCGACTTTTATTCGTTGGGTGTCACCTTGTATGAAATGCTAACTGGTACGCTGCCGTTTTATGCTAGCGATCCGATGGAGTTGATCCACTGTCACATCGCCAAAATGCCAGTCGCACCCTGTAGCAAAACCGTGTGTCGTGTTCTGGAAGATGTGCCAGAGGGGATTAGTGCAATTATTTTGAAACTGTTAGCGAAAACAGCAGAGGATCGGTATCAAAGCGCTTGGGGACTGAAAGCGGATTTAGAGGAATGCTTGTTTCAACTTCAAGTAATTGGCAAGATTGAAAACTTCGTACCAGGGAGACAAGACAAATCTGGGCATTTTTTGATTGGACAACAACTCTACGGACGTGAAGCAGAAGTAGCAACATTAATGACTGGATTTGAGTGTGTGGCAGGTGGTAGCAGCGAACTCATGCTCGTCTCTGGTTATTCGGGCATTGGCAAGACGAGTGTCGTCAATGAAGTTCATAAACCGATTGTCGGGGCCAGAGGTTATTTCATTGCAGGTAAGTTCGATCAGTTCAAACGCAATATTCCATACACGTCGTTGATTCAGGCGTTCCAATCTTTGATTGGGCAATTACTCACCGAAAGCGTTGCCCAAATCCAAGAGTGGAAAGAGAAATTGTTAACCGCGTTGGGAGAAAACGGGCAAGTCATTATTGATGTGATTCCCGAAGTCGAACTCATTATTGGAACTGTGCCACCTGTAACACAATTGGGAGCGACAGAATCTCAAAACCGTTTCAATCGCGTTTTTGGGCAATTCATTGGGGTATTTACGAACCAAGACCATCCCTTAGTTGTCTTTCTGGATGACTTGCAGTGGGCAGATTCGGCATCACTGAACTTAATTGAGCTATTGATGACGGATACTGATCGCAAATATTTATTGCTAATCGGGGCATACCGTGATAATGAAGTGTCGCCCACCCATCCATTGATGATGAGTTTGTCCAAAATTCAATCCTCTGGTGCGGTGGTGAATAACATCGTTTTGTCACCATTGCAGTTAAGGGATGTGGAAGCGTTAATTAGTGATACATTGAATCACATAGAACACAGTCAGCCACTAGCAGAATTACTATTCCATAAAACCGGTGGGAACCCCTTCTTCTTAACGCAACTGCTGAAAACCCTACACCAAGAAGACTTACTAACATACGACTTCCATTCAGGAGTATGGCAATGGAATATCCAACATATTCAAGGGATTGGTATTACTGACCTGAATGTTGTTGAACTGACAGCGAGAAATATTCGCAAACTGTCATTAGAAACGCAACAAGTTCTGAAACTGGCTGCTTGTATTGGTAATACTTTTAACTTAGATGTATTAGCGATCGTCAACGAAGCATCTTCTCTTACAACTGCGGCGCAATTGTGGCCAGCCCTGCAAGCTGGGTTAATTCTACCGTTAAGTCAGGACTACAAAATTCCCTTAGCGTTTAATCAGGAAGAATCTGACGGAATTACTTTAACTGATGTCAAAGTTGATTACAAGTTTTTACATGACAGAGTACAGCAAGCGGCGTACTCTCTAATTCCCGACGATCGCAAGCAAGCAACACATCTGAAAATTGGTCAATTACTGCTACAAAATACAACACCAGAAGAACGCAAAGAAAATATATTTGCTTTAGTTAATCAACTCAATTACGGTACTGATTTACTGATATCTGAAACAGAAAAATATCAACTTGCAGAACTAAATCTCATCGCTGGTCAAAGAGCAAAAGCAGCCACAGCCCATGATTCCGCCATCAAATATTTGCAAGTTGGTTTGGGACTGTTAGCAGAAGAAAGCTGGAAGTGTGAATATGAACTGACATTAACACTACACTCAGAAGCGGCAGAGGCAGCTTTTTTGAGCGGTGATTTTGAAGAAATGCAGAGATTGTTTGAGATCGTCCAAAACTGTGCTGTGACGCTACTGGACAAAATTAAAGTGTATGAAGTCCAGATGCAAGCTTATATGGGGCAGAACAGGCTGCTAGAAGCGGTTAACACAGCGCTACAAGTTTTAAAGCTGTTAGGGGTGGAGTTTCCTCAAGAACCGAACGCGTCAGACATTGGGCAAGGATTGGCGGACACTGCGGCAATTTTGAGTGGAACGCGAATTGAAGATTTAATTGAGCTACCTCAAATGAGCGATCGCTATAAATTAGCAGCCATTAGACTTTTGTCAAGTATCTTTGCTCCCGCATATATTGTTGCTCCTGCACTGTTGCCCTTGACGGTGTGCAAACAAGTACAATTATCCGTCGAATATGGTAATGCTACCGTTTCTCCCTTTGCTTATGCCAATTATGGTTTTCTTCTTTGTGCCATTGTGGGAGATATTGATTCAGGTTATAAATTTGGTCAGTTGGCTTTAAATCTAGTGTCAAAGTTAAATGCTCAAGAAATCAAAGCCAAGACAGTTTTCATCGTAAATCTATTTATCCGACATTGGAAAGAGCATCTGAAAGAAAGCTTAGAGCCTTTGCTGTCAGGTCACTCTAGCGGAATGGAGACAGGAGATTTAGAATATGCAGGCTATAGTCTACTCCAGTACTCCTGTTTAGCTTACTTTAGCGGTAAAGAACTGACTGTCCTTGAAAGAGAGATAGCAAGAAGCAGAGATGCTATCCATAAAACCAAGCAAGAAACAGCGCTTTATTATATAGAAATCTATTGGCAGGCTACCTTAAATCTACTGGGAAAAAATGAAAATCCCTGCCTGCTCAAGGGTGAAGCCTGCGATGAACAGATAAGGTTGCCACTGCACCAGCAAGCAAACGACAATGGGGGAGTTGGCTACATATATTTGAACAAATTTTTGCTTTGTTATTGGTTTGAAAATTACTCGGAAGCGATTGAGAATCTCACTATAGCAGAGAAGTATTTAGATGCAGTAGTAGGAATGCCCCTTGTCCCTATATTCAATTTTTACGATTCTTTAGTACGGCTAGCAGTCTATCCCAATACCCAAGAATCAGAGCAAAAGGCCATCCTCGATCGCGTCCAAGCTAATCAAGAAAAAATCCAAAAATGGGCGGATTATGCCCCAATGAATCATTTACACAAATTCTATTTGGTAGAGGCAGAACGGCATCGGGTTTTAGGCGAGAAAATCGAAGCGATCGAGATGTATGAAAAAGCGATCGCACTTGCTAAAGAAAACGAGTATATCAACGAAGAAGCGATCGCCCACGAACTCGCAGCCAAATTTTATTTGTCATGGGGTAAAGAAACGATTGCTCAAGCCTACATGACCAATGCCTACTACGCTTATAGTCATTGGGGTGCTGTTGCTAAAGTTAAAGATTTAGAAGCACGCTATCCGCAATTAATTTTGCGGTCAAATACAGAAAAAATAGAAACGAATTACCTGCACACTCTTCAAACAAGCTCTACGACTACAGGAGGCGCTCAGATTCTCGACTTTATGACAGTGATGAAAGCTGCACAAGTGCTGTCAGAAGAAATGGTGCTAACTCAGCTGCTCGAAAAATTGATGAAGATTGTGGTCGAAAATGCTGGCGCTCAACAAGGTTACTTTATTGCCAAGCACGAGAATCAATGGATGTTAGAAGCGACGGGAATAGTTATAGGTAAGGAGGTTAGCGTTGTTGTTAACACAGAGGAGAAAACCAATTCCCCCTTACTCCCGGTTGCTTTATTAAATTATGTCGAAAGAACTAGAAACAATCTGGTTTTAGACAATGCTGTTAAAGACTCACGTTTTGTGGCTGATGCTTATATCACCACTTACCAATCCAAGTCAATTTTGTGTTTGCCGTTGATTCATTCTGGCAAGTTTACTGGTATTATTTACCTGGAAAATAATCTCATTTCTGGTGCATTTACCTCAGAACAGGTAAATGTGCTGAGTTTATTGATAGCACAAATTTCGATTGCGATCGACAACGCCCGTCTTTACAGCAACCTGCAAGCTTACTCAGAACAACTGGAAGCTAAATCACAAGAACTCGAAACTAAAAATGCAGCTTTGCAAGCATCCGAAACGCGAGAGCGAGAAAAAGCCGAACAAATCGAAAAATCTCTGTATAAACTACAACAAACCCAGGCTCAACTTGTGCAGACCGAGAAAATGTCGAGCTTGGGGCAACTGGTAGCTGGGGTTGCTCACGAAATCAACAATCCAGTCAATTTTATCTTTGGCAATCTGACCCATGCCAACAGTTACACCCAAGATGTACTAAGACTGCTGGAACTTTACCAGAAACATTACCCATCTCCCCATTCAGAGATTCAGTCAGAAGCAGAGGCGATCGATCTAGAATTCGTGCTAGAAGACCTGCCGAAGCTACTATCTTCTATGTGGGTTGGGGCAGACCGAATTCGGCAAATTGTCGCTTCTCTGCGAACTTTCTCACGTATGGACGAAGCCGAAATTAAAGCTGTTAATATTCATGAGGGCATTGACAGTACCATAATGATTCTGCAACATCGCTTCAAAGCCAAGTCAGATCGTCCCGGTATTGAGCTTGTTAAACATTACGGTAATTTGCCCCAAGTGCAATGCTATGCAGGGCAGCTAAATCAAGTATTTATGAATGTGTTGAGTAATGCGATCGATGCTTTGGAAGAGTCATTAACGGACAATCAAGGACAAATAAAAATTCCAACTATTACTATTCACACTGCACAAATTGATGCTCATCAAGTCGAAATTCGGATTGCAGACAATGGGATGAGTATACCAGAGCCTGTTCGCCGTCGCCTGTTCGATCCTTTCTTTACCACAAAACCTGTGGGTAAAGGAACAGGTATGGGCTTGTCGATTAGCTACCAAATTGTTACCGAAAAACATGGTGGTTCACTCTCTTGCACTTCAGATCCCGGCGAGGGAGCGGAGTTTCAAATCCGTATTCCAGTTTGCCAGTAAGTTCGCAAGAACATTGCTGGGTAAGCTAATCATATCATGTCCGCCAAATTACCCATAATAAAATAACCCCACCCCCAACCCCCTCCCCGCCTGCGGGGAGGGGAGACAAAGCACAGCTTTGGCGGGGTGGGGTTCTTCGGGTTTAATAAGCAATCAAGCGGACATGATATCAGCATTCAAGTTGCATAATCAGGGCGGGCAAGATGCCCACCCCACAAGATATTGAGAAAATTTTCATCTGCAAATTAGATGTGTTTTAGCTTAGTGGTAAATATCAGTTTTCACTACATATTTACCACTACCCTCTTCTTCCATCAACGCATCTTAGTTGATAGTTTTAAAACCGATAGGGCAGCTAAACTTATCTTGCTTGAAAACAGGTTTGGGAGGTTCATCTAAAGTCTGTTTCTCAGAACGGCACATTATTGAAACATTAGTTTTGTTTTTTGTATCGTAAGCAACTGCACCTACAAGGCTGTTAAAACCCTTTTTTGCCAGACCTAATTTCAATAAATCAGTTGGTAGCTCTTTTTTAGGCGTTGCATATATAAATGACTTATTCTTACCCATTTCTACAGAATATCGATAGTAGGTTGTAGCTGCTGGTACATCTCCATCTCCAAGCTCTAACAAGCTATACGATTGAGCGAAAACTGATTTTTCGGAAAAATATGCTTGTTGTGCCCTAATAAAACTTCCAATTGTATTTTTACTGCTATTACTACAGCCACAGCTTGGTGTAACTTGAATAAAAATAGTTAAAATCCCAAGCGGTAATCCTCCAAGTCCAACAAGTAACAAGATGCTTTTAAAGTTAATTTTGGTACGGTCATTTTGTTTAGTCATATCTGACATATACGACTTGAGAAGGAATTGATACTTCAAGTTAGCATTATCAAGCAAGGCGATCGCTGCTTTTTTCTACCTAGTTTCAGTTCGTAGCCGAGCTTGCAACTTTTTAATAGTGTCGCTCTGAGAAGCGATTTCTCGCACTGAATTTTGAGTAGTTGCGATCGCTCCCTTGCTATCTCACAACCCCAAATTTAGCATTAGCCTTTGAAAAGGATATCGTACAGTGACAGTAAAACCTCTACCACAATCAGAATCACCACATACCACTCTACTCGCTGACTACTGCTATGCTGCATAAACTCCAGCACCGTTTGAGCGGTTTGGGCAATTAGCTCTAGTTTACGTTCCAGGGCATGATGACGCTCACGGATTTCGTATTCATCTTCCAAGCGCAGATATAAGTTTTCTAGCTGTGGAGATTCCCAGAGTAACTCTGGCTTATCGATAATTTCTACTTGACCCACAATCTTATGTTGAACTAATAGGGTAGTCCCAAGTTGACGTAGTAATTCCCGGCTTTGTTGTCTACTCCTGTTTTCACGCTGGAGACTAGCTGCAAATGGTTCAATTTGATCGAATACAGTCGCTAGGCTGGTTTCATAGTGAGACAGTACAACACTCTTAGCGAGGATATCAGCCACTATTTGCAAGCGTTCTATACTCAATTCATGCAGTAAAATTTTTCCTTCTTTAGCTCGTTCACTCTCACTAATACTGAGATGAACTTCCACCTCTTCTGTTTCCGGCTCGGCAAAAGGGCCGCTAATTTGAGAGGATAGTTTAGTTAAAAAGGCTACCTTTTCTACAGGCTCAAGGTTAAACAGCACAACCGCACCATAGCCCAGGAGTACTGCGTAGCCTTCCTCACCGACTCTAACCAGTATTGGCATACTCGCCAAGCAAACGTAATTATCTAGCGTCTGTAAGTTAATACTTTTACCAAGGAATAGGGCCTGGGCTTTAAATTTATCTTTGTCATTAAAAAGGAGTTTTTGCATTGTTGCCCGGAAGCTATATTCTGCCTGCTTTACTGCTCTGGTAGCGATAGTAATTTATGCCTGTTGTCAGAAATAACTACAATCTCAGCTTACCATTTCGTCTTTCCTCTACATCCCATACCCTGTTTTTGATACTCTTGCGCTCTGAATAAATTGCAGCGCGTTTCAAGTAATTGAACTACATTATTCGCCACTCTCCCCAAAATTGTTAGAGTAAATAAAGTTATGAGGACGCAAATATGACTGACAAAAATCGTTCTCAATGGGACTTAGGCAGGTTTATCGAAACCCTGACTTACTTTGAGGTAATTCCTTTCCTTAACTGGGTACAGCAATTAATCCAAGGTCGTCCTAAGGATAATCAATATAGACCCAATGGAGGAAGCAACGTGGGTGTAATATTAGTAGCAGGTGCAACAGGTGGTGTCGGTAAACGAGTAGTGCAGCGATCGCGTAAACTAGGTTATAAAGTTCGCGCCCTAGTTCGAGATATTGACAAAGCGCGGTCAATTCTTGGTAATGATATCGATTTAGTAGTTGCGGATATTACGCAACCAGAAACTTTAACTCCTTTAGTTCTTTCTGATATCCAAGCTGTAATTTGTTGCACAGCAGTGCGCGTACAACCAGTCGAGGGAGATACAGCAGATAGAGCCAAATATTATCAAGGTGTCAAATTTTACCAACCAGAAATTGTTGGTGACACTCCCGAAAATGTAGAATATCAAGGAGTCAAAAACTTAGTCCAAGCGGCGGCAAAATATTTGCCCCAACCAAAGGAAAAACTAATATTTGATTTCACCAAGCCATCAGCAGAATTAAAGGATAATTGGGGAGCGCTGGATGATGTCGTCATGGGTGGCGTCAGTGCCAGTAATATCCAATTAGTAGAAAATACAGCTTTATTTGCGGGTAATGTCTCCACCGCTAACTCTGGCGGATTTGCTTCTGTCAGGACGAAGAATTTTGATCCACCCTTCAACTTATCTGGTTATGAAGGAGTGAAATTGCGCGTCAAAGGTGACGGTCAGCGTTATAAAATCTTTCTGCGGACAGATACAAAATGGGATGGTATTGGATATAGCTATTCTTTCGATACCGTAGCTAATACCTGGATAGATATTCAGATTCCCTTTGCAGATTTGACTCCCGTTTTTCGGGCAAAAGTTGTCAAAGATGCGCCGCCAATTGAGCAAAGTAGAATTTGTTCGTTCCAACTGATGTTGAGCAAATTTGAATACGATGGCGCTTTAAATCCCAAATTTTCCCCAGGTGGTTTTACTTTCCAGTTGGAATCAATTAAAGCTTATGGCGGGACAGCTTTACCACAATTTATCCTAGTCAGTTCAGCAGGTGTTACTCGTCCCGGACGCCCTGGCATTAATTTAGATGAAGAACCGCCAGCAGTGAAATTAAATGACCAATTGGGAGGAATTTTAACTTGGAAGTTGAAGGGAGAAGATAGTTTAAGAGAAAGCGGAATTCCTTATACAATTATTAGACCTTGTGCTTTAACTGAAGAGGCAGGGGGTAAGGAATTAATATTTGAGCAAGGTGACAATATTAGAGGCAAAATCAGCCGTGAAGATGTGGCAGAACTTTGCGTGCAAGCGCTAAAACTAGGAAAAGCTTCTAACGTCACATTTGAGGTTAAACAGGGAGAAAAGACTGTCAATATCGATTGGCAGAGTTTATTTTCTAACTTACAACCAGATATAAAAGTTCTCGGTTGAGTGAGGTATAAGAACCCCACCCCTCCCCGCAAGCGAGGAGGGGAGTATGATGTACCTTATATGATTAGGAAACGGTATAAGAGATAAAATATTTACAGATTTTTAGTCTGTAAATTATCTCAACCAAGTCTGGTTAGATAGACTGTTCTAACAAGTCAGCTATTGGTATGAAAAAAATCAAGGTGCTAGTAATCGCCGGGATTTTAGTAACAATTATTTGGGGCAGTTTTTTTTCTAAAACTGCCTCATCGCAGCAAGTAGAGTCCCGCATCTACAATCTGGAAGCGGATTTGAATCGTGTTGAGTCGCGGTTAAATCAGCTAGAGTCTCAGCTAGGTAAAACTCGCCAGTCTCCATCCTCAAGAACAACACTTACCCCACGACAATCAACTCGTTCTAGAGGTAACTTATCACAGCAAGATCCGATGTTTGATCGGCTTGCCACTTTGGTGGTTGAATTGAAGCAACAAGTCAACAAATTAGAGCAGCGAGTTGCTAAATTAGAATCACGGTAAATATTTAATTAAATTTCAAAAGGGTAGTACCGCAAGCGGAATTAAAAATTAAAAATGAACACATTAAGGCGAGAGACGCGATGAATCGCCGTCTCTACAATAATCAGTCTTTCGTCTTGACGGCAATTTTCAACTTCAATTCTTGTAAAAGTTCAGTGCTAATGGGTGATTTTGCCAGAATTGGATGTTTAATACCTCCCCAGACACTTCCAGTGCGGATACGATGGGAAACTAATATTTCAGGAATTTGACTAGAAATTAAAACCTGTGGTGGTGCGAGTTGACCGAGCGATCGCGCTCTCTTGTAATGATATGATTCTGATAAAGCCAGATCCAACTGTTCGGCAATAATTTCTGGGGTTTGTGTTGCCGAATCTAGTAATAGAATATAGTGTGGAGGATCGGCAATGGGCATTAAGCTTTTAAAATTAGTTTCTTGCAAGTTCAAGAGAGTCAAAGCATTTTTTACAAAAGTTTCTTGCAACTTTTCGCCCACCAAATCGCTAACAGCTTGATGTCGTCCGAGAAACTCTAAACAGGGAGTGTGGCGATAGTAATGAGTTACCCGGATGCGATCGCCAATTCGATAACGATACAATCCGCCTTTCTGCGATAAAATAATCGTGTATTCCTTGCCAGTGTTGAGTTCATGTAAACCATACAAGGAACCAGTATCATCCTCGAACTCGAAAAATATTTCATCAAGAACCGGCACACATCCCCCAGCTACAATCAACGGAATCGTTATTGGGGCTTCCGTTGCTAGTAGTCCTTTACCTTGAATTAATACACCAGGAAATTTTAATCTTAATCCTTGCGCTTGATCTGCTGCATTGGCGCTATCCCAGCAGGAAATCAGTTTCAAATTTGGCCAAAGTTGCATCCAGGGAATATTACTTTTGCTAAGGAGTTGCAAGCGATGATGTGAAATTCGATTGTATAATTCTTTTCGCAATAAATCCTGATTTTCTTGAATATATTTTAAATGTACTTGTAGAAAACTAGGACTCCAAATAGAGATAATTTCTAGTTTATCAGCCTCTAATAATGCCAAAGCCAGTTGATGTTTAAACAAATTCGCGTTATGCAGTTGATTAAGTTTATTTGGCATTACCAACCAAGGACGCAAAAACCAACGCAACCAGTCATCTAAATAATCTAAATCATCTTGTAAAGTTTGGCTTTCCGCTACACTTAATTGCGGGGAGATACAAGCATAAAGCTTCCCTGTGGAAAATTTTGGGCCATGTACAATCAAATCATGCGCCCATACACAGAACATTTGATTAAACGATCGCCGCAAAGATTGAGTATAAGGAATCCATTTTACTGCTCCACTACTACCAGAGGTTTTTTCATAGAACAAAATGGGTTCTGGTGTGAGGGCAATTTGCTGCTGTTTCTGATTTAACCAGGGTTCCAGTGCATCATAATCTACAATTGGCACACGCTGCCAATCGTCTACAGAATGGATACCCAAAGTTTTGCCATACTCACTCTTGGTTAGGCGATCGCAAATTTCCTTCTGTATAGATGTCTGCGTTAACTCTGGGTTATCCAAAGCTTGATAAAATCGCCTCGCCGTTGGTGCGAGAATTTGCCCAAAAAGCTGAATAATCGGACGCATTATTGCACCTTTTGATTAGGATAAAGCCTGGTGGCTGCTGGTAAATAAGAACCATCAGCAACGACTACACCGGGAGCAAGATTAGATCCAGCACCGACAAAAACATTGCTGCCAATCTTGACTTTTTTGACATACAACATTAAATTTTGCTTGCGGGGTTTAATGATGTGGCAATAGATACCGACACCATGTCCGATAACGACGCGATCGCCAATTTCTAATAAACTGCGATCGGCAATCTCCAATCTTGTTGTCCAGTATACATCTCGCCCCACTTTAGCACCCCACAATCGCAACCAACAGGAAAATACCCCCGGAATCAATCGCAACACTGCTTCCAACACCGGAATTGCAATATAAATTACCTGGATTTGATGAGTACCCCACCAGGGACTATATTCTTCACCTAGTAGATAACTAATACCCTCGCGCACAGGATAAACGCATTCATGCAAGCGGTAAACTAACACTGGTAGCCCATAAATAGAAAGGAACACCGCCAAAATGCTGAAGATATTGGGTGAATAGGCAAGGTAAATTATTGCTGCACCAGTTAGCAATAATATAAAGGTGGGGAAAAACGAAAGAATTTTACTTATAACTGTCATGAAAATGGGAAGAAAAGTTTTTGGAACAAGTTTAATGAGATAGGAATTCCAATTATAGATGGCAATTTTTCGCTTTCATAATATGTTCCATGTAACTTATCCCAAATTTTCAGATTAGCCCCATAGTTATAATTGTGGATTTCGCGGCAATGATGCCAAGCATGATCCTGTGGTAAGATTAACCAAGTAGATAAAAGTTGATATAGCCTGGTATTTGCAGGAATGATTAAACGGCTATGTCGCCATAAATCTAAGGCAGAAGTTAGACTGACTCCAAGTAAATAACCTGTGGGATCGGCTAACAGATATACAAATAAAGTGTGTATCCATAAATATATAATTAACAAGCTTGTCCAAAGTGTGTTGCGAGAAGTTCCTAATACATCCATCTGAGTAACAGTATGATGAATTTGATGAACTTTCCACAACAATTTATTATGTAATAAACGATGATTCCAATAATATAAATAATCAACCATGACAAAACTGATAATAAAAGCCGGAACTAATGATACTTCTAAATATCCTTGTTGAGTGGGTAGTAAATATTGATAAAGCCAATAAACTAAGGTAGCTTGTAGTAAGGGAATCAAAATTCCTTGAATCGTTAGTCCTGTAGCATCTAGCAACCAATCTTCACAACTTTTAACTTTAAGTTGAGTTCGTCCAGCCTGATTACTAATAGTCCAACCAACTAATCCGATAAAAGAGCCAAAAATTAGTAGTTGTGAAAAATTTTGTATTTCCACTTATGATTACTCACACTGATATTGATTAATTCCCAATTACATCATGTCTGCTTGATTACTTATTAAACCTGAAGTACCCCACCCCGCTTGCGGGGCTACGGTGTACACACAAGTCTTTAAGAGTTGCCTCATAAGCTTTTGATCCCCCCAACCCCCCTTAAAAAGCAGGGTGGATTAATTGTCGGGAGAGAAAAAGTTTTCTCACTCGACCATTG
>NZ_JAVRCS010000016.1:0-140924 GCF_034530635.1 Nostoc sp. EspVER01 | reverse complement strand
CGATCCCATACGTTAGCGCTTGAGCGCTGTTGTAAGGTTGTTGTCATTGTTTTATAAATGCGATTATTTGCGGATGAATTAGGTAGGTTTGACTACCTGTTACACATCTTAAAGAATTTATTTCGTTTTGTAAAGTACTTTGAGAAAAAACTTTCTCTTGGGATTTACCCACCCGCAGAAAATCCCCAAACCTATGAAAAAGCGGGGACTTTGGGTGATATCACTTTGGATTTTAGACTTTCCTGCGGAACGCTACGCTCAGTCGAACGATTTTGGATTGTGAAAAATGTACTTTATTCTTCAATTAGTTGCTGGCTGCTTGGATATGGACTCTATACCCACTTCCGGTAAAGATGGACGCACAGATAAATAAACCAATGGGCCGAATAGTGGTGTCAACGCTATTAACCAGAAAAACTGGGGATTTTTCCAACCGCGACGCGCCATATCATCCCCCAGCAATGTGGGAAATAATAGGGAGAGTAAACAAAAATCTATACTCATCACATGGATGAAGCGGTTAGTTTGCCACTCTTGCACAAAACTGCGCCAATCTCCTTCTCTTAAACCGTAGGCAACTAGAATAACTGTGCCTACCGTCAACACAAAACCAGTCACACGAGAATCTAGCAACTTGAGCAATATATTCTTTTGACCGAGAAACTGATTATTTGGTTCTCTAAGAGCTAAGTACGGCAACAATGCAAAAGCACCAACTCCGAAAGAGGCAGTAACAAACAGCCAAGCAGGTATTTTTTGTCCTCTACCATCAATAAAGACTACTGCGCTGTAAATAAGAGGCCAGATACCCATGAGGTTGAATAGTGCTATGACTAACGGGTTAACCCCTTGCCACTGGCCAATAGAAAGGTTTTTAATTAACTCCAATGTACCGGGTTTATCGGGAGGCGCGAGGAAAAAAGCATAGACCACAAATCCTAGCCACAGCAAGCCAAAGGCAATTTTTCTAACCATGAAAGAGTTAAAAAGTATTAATTATTGATTTTGCCACTATAAAATTCGGTTTATCTACCTGCTATGGTATTGTTCTTTCGTTTAAACCTGTAGCAGGTTGTCTCTATTAGGGATTGAAATAACTGAAAGCTTCTGAGAGGTAATCAGCAGCAGATGCTACTACTGCGATCGCACTTTCATAATCTAGGCGCGTTGGCCCCAAAACTCCCACACTTCCTACGGGTATCGAACCACGGCGATAGTTAGAAGAAATCAAGGTGCAGGTGCGTATCGGTTCTAATGGATTTTCTGCGCCAATGCGAACCGTTACCTTGGACTTACCACCATCCTCTGGTTCTGGTTCTTCAAATATTAATCGCCACAGTTGGTCTTGTTCTTCTTCCAGCAGGTGGATAATTGTTTGTACTTGCTGTAACTGGGAAAATTCTGGCTGGCGCAAAACTTCTGACACACCCCGAACCATAATTTGGGTTGCAGTCGGCGCGAGAGTGCGACGAGTCAATTCGGCAACTGAGTTTTTCAAAAATTCCCCGTAGCGTTGGAACTCCTGATCTAGTTCGCTCCAGTTGAGATTGGCTAATTCCAAGAGACTTCGCCCCCGCAAGTGGGTATTCAAAAAGTTAGAAACAATCTGCAGCTCGCGATCGATTACCTCTGAATCCCGCTGGGTTTCTTCTGGTGTGGGCGACAAATCCATCAATTTAGAATGTGTCTCATAACCATCAGTCACCACAATCAGCATGATCCGCCCAGCTTCAATTTGCACTAATTGCAGATGTCGCAATAGCGCTGTAGTCGTTTGCGGCATAGTGATCAAGCTAATGCAACCACTCAAGGTTGCTAAAATCTGCGCGGCTCCTTGCAGTAGGGTTTCTAAACTTCGATCTTGCCACTGTAGCTGCTTTTGCAATGCTACCTCTACTTCTCGCCCTAAAGTTTCCGTACCACTTTGTGGAAGCAAGCTACGCGTAGCATCTGTCTGCGACACGCTACGTGAACGCAGAGAAGGTGTAATTAGCTGGTCAACATAAATGCGATACCCTGAATCTGAAGGTACACGTCCAGCAGAAGCGTGTGGTTGGTAGAGCAATCCAGACTTTTCTAAAACGCCCATCACATTGCGAATTGTCGCCGAGCTTACGCCCAGATCGTACTCCTCAACTAAAGCCTTTGAACCAACAGGCTCTGCCGTTGCAATGTAGTGACGTACCGTTGCCCAAAGTATATGCTGTTGTCGATTTGTTAACTGAACTTCCATTATGGTATGTTTTGCTGAAGGCAAATTTTAATCAAACTCTCAAGAAATTTGTGGATTTAATCGAAAACAGAAAATATTAATAATTTATTAAGGTATCAAATTATATAACTATATTATGATAAATATTTTTAAAGTTTATGTACAAAGCATTTTTTAAGATTAGGGTTGAAATAGTAGCTCAATTTTTTTGCAAAAGCTGCTAGTTATAATGTACCCTTCCGATGCTTTTTTCTAACCGTACTTTTGCATAAATTTCTGCTTGCAACAGTATTATTAGATACGTATTTATTGCAAGGGCTACTACCGAACTGTAATTTAGAGCAATCCAACATTTTTGTGCAGATGTACTTGATGCCCAAATCTTAAACTTTTCGGCAAGCCTCTAAATTGATGTACTTCTATCTTTAGCATAGCAAATGTCAGATGGAAGAGTAAGTTCCATCTGAATGACGTATCCGAGCAGAAGTTAATACTGGGGAATTGAAGGGTCTACTAGTTGGGAATAGGCATCAATACCACCCGAAATATTTTGCACATTTGTAAAACCTTGAGCAATCAACCACTGGCACATTTGGGCAGAGCGGATGCCGTGGTGGCATAACACCAAGGTTTCGGCTTCGGGATTGAAGAGGGTAGGTACTTGATCTCCCCATTCGGTAAATTGACTTAAAGGCAGGTTGACAAAGCCCTCAATGCTAGCGATCGCCAATTCTCCTGGTTCACGCACATCTACTAGCTGAATACTCGCATCACTAGAAGAAAGACGTTGCGCCAGTTCTTCTACACTAATTTGGTTCATGGGTTAACTAAAAGAATTCCCTATAAACAGTCCTAATCCTATTTATGGTGACAGAAAATCTCTGCCTTTGCATGAGTATCCATTCTCAAGGGGGTTGATTAATTCTGCTAGGCTTTCTGCTTAAATGGCTGTAAACCGTCTTTTTTAATAGGTTT
This sequence comes from Nostoc sp. EspVER01, assembly GCF_034530635.1. Taxonomy (NCBI): domain Bacteria; kingdom Bacillati; phylum Cyanobacteriota; class Cyanophyceae; order Nostocales; family Nostocaceae; genus Nostoc; species Nostoc sp. EspVER01. The sequence goes on along the minus strand of NZ_JAVRCS010000016.1, from coordinate 137,737 downwards.
AATGTGAATAGGCAACGTTCATTTATTAGTTTTATTGTCGCTGGGGCGATCGCACTGCTAGTAATTGCGATCGCAGGCTTTTACTGGTTTTTCGCTAAAAGTCCGGCTAACCTCATTGCTTCTAGCTCTGGGCCTGGTGCAGCCATATTCGTGTCGAAACTTTCCCCTGCAATGGTTTCATTATTGACGAATCCTGACCGTTTGCAGGCGTTGGAGCGCGAAGAGGAACTATCTAAACTCAAAACCAGTTTATTCGCCAAGAGTGGCATAGATTACAAACAAGACATTCAACCCTGGTTAGGGGATGAAATTACATTAGCTATCACTACCTTAGATATTGATCGCGATCCAGAAAACGGACAACAGCCAGGGTATTTGTTGGCATTAGCAACCAAGCAACCGGAGAAAAGCCGCGAGTTTGTCGAATTGTTGTTTTCTAAACGAGCGTTAGCTGGGGCAAACTTAGCTGTTGAACAATATAAAGGTGTAAAACTGATTTCTGACAATTCTCAACCAGAACAAGACTTGCTTGCTGGTGCTGTTGTCGGTGAAGGCTTTGTCTTATTTGCCAACGATCCGAAAGTACTACGAGATGCTATCAACAACGTCCAAGCGCCCGATTTGAATTTAACTAGCTCACCCGAATACCAAAAAGCTACCAAAGAACGGCTCAAAGGTGGATTAGCTGTAGCTTTCTTGAATCTTCCCATCGTGGCAAAATGGCAAGGCTTAGAGTTATCAGAACAACTTTATAACAGCCAAATTATATCCTTGGTGTTAAATCCTAAAGGATTGCTGGCAGAAACCACCATTTTGACTTCATCGGAAATTGTCCCTCCATCTGCACCACTATCTAAACCTGTGGGAGCATTGCAATATGTTCCAGCATCCGCAGGTTTAGCAATTTCCGGCTCGAATTTGAGTAATTTGGCTGGCAGTGATTTAGCTAAACTCTGGAAACAAGCAACAGCAACTATATATGGTTCTGGGGAAGATGTGGTTTCCCGGTTAGCAAAACCTTTGGCAGATGTTCAAAAACGCTGGGGTATAAACTTACCAGAGGATATTTTTAGCTGGGTACAAGGAGAATATGCCATAGCATTGTTACCTGCGAAAGAGCAAACAACTCCTCATTGGATTTTTGTGGTGGAAAAATCTGAGAGTGTGGAAAAAGGTGTTGCTCGATTAGATGCGATCGCCTCATCAAATGGACTCAGCATTAATCCCTTAACTATAAACAAGCAAAAAATCTCCGCTTGGACAGAGTTAACCACAGCTACAAAAAAAAGTGATGTTAAAGAGGGAACATCCTTCAGTATTGAAACAAAAGTGTTGGGATTACATACAAACTTAGGAAATTACGAAATTTTCACCTCTGACTTAGAAACGATGGATGAAATCCTCACATCCAAGGATAATTCCTTAATTGACAATCCCAATTTCAAAGATAGTATCGCGGCAATTCCCTTACCAAACCAAGGTTATGTATATCTTGACTGGACAAAGAGCCAGAATTTGTTAGAGCGTCAAGTACCGATTCTCAAACTAGTGGAAGTCTTAGGGAAACCGTTTTTTAATAATCTGCGATCGCTCACAGTCAGTAGTTATGGAACTGACACGCGATCGCTCAAAGGTGGTGTCTTCTTCAAACTCCATAATTCGTGAGATTAAAGGTAAAGGTAAAAGAATTTTTTACCTTTACCTTCTGTACTTTCTTGCCTCATCACATTTACGTAGATTTTATGTAATATTTACTAGCTAATAGTTTGATTACCAAAATTCCTCACTCGGATGCGATTGTATGCTGCTGTCGAGATTCAGAAATAACCTAGCAATTAGCTGTCCACTTTCCAAAACATTAACTGTGGCACATTTGAATGTGGCACATCCAACTGAAATTTCACTGGATTTTTTTCACTAGAATATGTATATATCATCACTACTTTAAAAGCCTGTTGGAGGGCTACTATGAAATACCGTCGCCCCCGACTTCAGTTTAAAAGCAGTTGGCTATTGGCTATACTTACCGCCATCACAGCTACCCCTGCAATAGCACAGACAGCGAACTTTGGCACTTTGCATTTATCAACAAACTTTGATTCAGCACAAGGAACAGTGCAGGGTTTTACAGGTGGTTCTTACTCATTGTCTGCTATCAGTAACCGCGATCGCGATCAACAAGCCTGTATTGGCTTTGCCGATCCCCAACCAGATCACATTATGGTTTTGGAAAAAGACTTTTCCCAGCTAACAATCCAAGTTGATAGCAACAACAACGACACCACTTTAATCATCCAAGGCCCAGACAAAACAACAATTCGTTGCGGCGATGATACTGGTAAAAGTAAAGATGCTAGCGTTAGCGATCGCGACTGGAAAAGGGGCACTTATCGGATTTGGGTAGGTACATTTAACCCTGGAGTCAAGCGGGATTATACTCTCAAAGTAGAGCAGCAGTAAATTGGGGAGTGGGAAGTTAGGAGTTAGGAGTCAATTAATAACTAATTCCCAATTCCCTATACTTCTCTACGAGAGGCTGCACCCGAAGCGAAGCTATGCCGCAGGCTTTACGACTGCGCGGTAGTTGAGCGCAGTCGTAACTCAGTACAAGTTCCCCATTCCCAATTCCCAATTTTTACGTACAACACCTGAGAGGATAATATGGGAGTGTAGCTTGTTGTGCTTTCCGAGGGTGCTATCTCGTGCTATCTATACTGCGTGCTGACTTTCGTATCATATTTGAACGTGACCCAGCTGCCCGTAACTGGTTGGAAGTTTTATTTTGTTACCCTGGTTTGCAAGCCCTATTATTCCATAGGCTGGCTCACTGGCTGTATAATGTTGGTCTTCCCTTTATTCCGCGCCTGATTTCTCACTTGGCTCGGTTTTTGACTGGAATTGAAATCCACCCTGGTGCAACAATTGGGCAGAGTGTGTTTATTGACCACGGGATGGGTGTAGTAATTGGTGAAACTGCGATCGTGGGAGACTATGCCCTAATTTATCAAGGTGTCACCCTTGGGGGTACTGGTAAAGAATGTGGTAAGCGCCATCCTACTGTTGGTGAAAATGTCGTAGTCGGAGCTGGAGCGAAGGTACTGGGCAATATCCAAATTGGCAATAATGTCCGTATTGGTGCTGGTTCTGTTGTTCTCAGAGATGTGCCTTCAGACTGTACTGTGGTAGGTGTGCCTGGGCGCATTATGTATCGTTCTGGAGTTAGAGTTTCACCTCTTGAACACAATAACTTACCAGATTCAGAAGCTCAAGTAATTCGTGCGTTAGTAGACCGGATTGAAGCATTGGAAGAACAAATACAAACACTTGGGCGCACCAATTCTTCAGAAAAAACTCCTGTTTTAGTGGGTTGTTTAGCAGCGAAAGAGGATGAGCTAATCCACGATACTCGCTGGTGCAACCTCAAGGATAAGACTATCCAGGAATTTCTAGATGGTGCTGGCATTTAAAAAGTGAGAAATAAAAATCATAAATGCAGGTTTGCAGTTTCCAACTCCTAACTCCTGTAGAGACGCAATTAATAGCGTCTCTACTCAAATATTTAAGGATTAATCGCTTGGCTAGACCACTCTTGCTGCTCATTACGGTGGTAAAGACATCGATTTTGTGGTTCGCCGCGTAATTCTAAGTGATCGACCTGCACCGGATCGAGTAGCAGTAAACAAAAATTAGGTACTGGCTGCACGGGTTCGGGTGCTGGTGGTGCAAAAGCTTCTGGGTTGTCAACTCTGAGTTTTCCAGGATGTGGCCAAGCAAACTGTAAACGCGCCGCCTCACTTAATTCTTGCCACATTGCAATCCGCACTGGCTGTAAATTCTGGTCATAATCATCACCGCTGACCAGGGTTAAACAGCCAGTGATGCGAAATTGTTCTCGTGTATTGGGGAAGTACCAGCAAACTTCTGCCCAAGGTTGTTGCTGTATCTGATCGGCTTTGGCGCTACGGTTATCGGTGATAAATTTTAGCTGGTTTGTATCTTCTAAAAAGCCGCGAAAGACTAGGGTACGATTGGCGGGGCGACCATTCGCTTGTAGCGTTGCTAGTTGCAGGTAACGGGCATAAACAAGACTACGGTTGCGATGGAGTGCATGAGCGATCGCACCTCGCCAAGGAGCAAGAGACATATCAATTAAAAATTAAAAATTAAAAGTTAAAAATGAAGAAAGTCAGATTTAATCTGGGTTTCCAGGTTTGGGTCTGTTGTCTTATTTTAGACAATTGGTACAACACTAAGTAAATAATTTTGCAATCGTCTCTGTGTCTTTGCGTGAATATTATCCTCAATTCAACGCAGAATATACAGTATGTTGTATAAATTCGCAGATGAGCTATGGCAGAAATTCAAGTTGGAATTGAAGGGGAAGGCGCACCAGCAGCAGCCGAGGCTTTGTTAGAAATTCCTGGAATATCGGGAAGCTATGAAGTTCCGACGCAAAGGGAGGGAACTTTAGCGGCGATCGCTACTATTGTCGGCATTGTGGGTGGTGTTGCGGCTTTAGCTGAACAAATTCGCAAATGGTATCAAGAATGGCATAAATCTCATCCAGGGAAGCAATTTGATGTGGTAATTCTTGACCCTGATACTGGAAACAGGATTTTACTCGAAGAAGCTACTATAGAGGAAATCACGGAAATCCTCAAATCTATCAGCAAATAAGTGCAAACTATCCGCATTCAACTTCGGGAAAGTACGCAGGAAACAGTTGAACTCAGGTATTGGCTACCTCAAATAAAGCACTATGAATCACGTCGCCTGAACTTAGCAGAAATCGCTGATTTACTCAAGCAAGGCGAACGAGATTACTATAAACTGCTGCCCAATTTACCAGGAATCGGGAAGCAGTTATTTTTTTGGTTGGATGGGGATGGACGCTGGTTGAGTCGGGGAATTGCTAACTGTCGCGGTGAGGGGTTGGTAATTGCCATTGATACTGATAAAAAATTGGCACATCTACCTTGGGAAGTGCTGCATGATGGTGAGGATTTTTTGGTGAAGCGAGTTAATCCAGTGGTGTTACCTCTGCGCTGGATTGAGAAAGAAACCGAAGTGTTTTCTGTGGAAGCACGACAATTGCGAGTATTGTTTATGGCAACCGACCCGGAAGACGTGCAACCAAAGTTAGAGTTTGAACAGGAAGAGGCGAGAATTCTGGCTGATACGCGAGATTTTGCTGTAGATTTGCGGGTGGAAGAAAGCGGTTGCGTTAGCGAGTTGGGTAAGGTGTGGAGTCGCTATTTTAATGACTTTGATGTGTTTCACCTCACAGGACACGCTTCAATTAAAGATGAAGCACCTTACACGCCTTACTTTATAACTGAGACGGAAATCGGGCAACGCCACGAAACCACAGCCGCAGAACTGGCGGAAGTCTTCCGGTTTCGCTTTCCCAAGTTGGTGTTTTTATCTGGGTGTCGGACTGGACAAGCACCAGATAAAGGGGCTGTCCCTTCAATGGCTGAGGCACTTATTAGCCAAGGTGCTAGGGCTGTTTTAAGTTGGGGGCGGCCTGTGGAAGATCGGACAGCCACAGCCGCAGCCGCGCACCTCTACGGCAAATTGGCAGCCGGATATCAATTAGCCCAAGCACTCGCTAGCACTTACCAGCAGTTGTTTAAACAGAAAGTGCGTGACTGGCATTTGTTACGGTTATATGTCCAGGGAGAATGTCCGGGTGCGTTGGTGGATGTGGTGGGAGATGTGCCACCCTCAGCGCCGGAACCTGCTTATCAACAGTTTTTAGATCCCGATACCCAACTGGTGCGGGTGGCGAAACCCTCTGAGTTTGTTGGGAGACGGCGGACTTTGCAACGTTGTCTCAAAGCTATTCGCACTTCATTAGGGGTACTAATTCACGGACTGGGGGGTGTGGGTAAGAGTACTGTGACGGCGCGACTTCTGGAAAGGATGGTTGGCTATCACAGGCTGGTGAACTTTCGGCAACTGGATGAAGATAAACTGCTCAAAACCCTTGCTGAACAATGTACCTCGGAACGGGGGCATGAAATTCTCAATGGCAAGTTACCCTTGATGCAGCGCCTCACCAAGTTTTTCACTGAAGGACTGAATACCAAAGAACAGCGTTTCGTGTTTGTGCTGGATGACTTTGAGGCTAATTTGGATTTACGAAATGGGGTTTATGTCTTGCAACCACAAGTTGTGGATGTACTGCTGGCGTTGCTGAAAGCGATGCAAAATTCCCAACTTCCCCACAAGGTAATTATTACCTGTCGCTACAAATTCACATTGCCGGAACTGAATCATCGTCTGCACCCCGAACCTCTGGCGGCTTTGGCTGGGGCAGATTTAATTAAAAAGTATAATCGTCTGGATTCGTTTAATGGCAGTTGGCAATTTCAGCCAGATTTGCCGGAACGTGCCAAACAAGCAGCAGATGGAAATCCTCGGCTGTTGGAATGGTTAGATAAGATTTTGCAAAATTCCCCGAAGTCGCCAGAAGCGGAGAGGGGAGTTGAGATGATTCTGCAAAAGATGGCAGATAAGGAAAAGGAATTTCGTGAGGATATTTTGGCACAGGAATTGCTGAAGCAGCAAACTCCAGCTTTGCGTCAAATGCTGGGGAAGTTGTTGGTGTATGAGTTACCTGTTCCTCAAGCTGCTATTTACCCAATTTGTGAGGATATCTCAAGTTGGGAAAGTCATATTCAACGCGCTGAAATTTTGGGTTTGTTGGAAGTTACGCTTACCAACAACCAAGAGAGGTTGTATCGTGTTCCCCGGATTTTGTCACCGTTGCTAGAGTTTCCAGAAAACCCCAAGGGTGAAGAGTTGTATAAACAAGCTGCACAAATTTTGTATCGCCTGTGGTGGGAAGCGAAAATTGCTACGGAAGCACAAATGTTAGAAATTCATCGCTTGGCGTTGTTGGGGAAGGATGAAGAAATTGCGGCGAACATTGCCAGTTCTTTAGCAGATAACTGGAAAAATCAAAGCCGTTTTCGGGAAGTGGTGCAACTGTGCAAATTTACTTTAGAACTGATTGAAGACTACCGCGTTTTACATCAAATAGCTCGCTCTCAGAAACAACTCGGTGAAGTTGAACAAGCACAGCAGTATTATCAGCAAGCGCTTGAATTTTGTTTGGAAATAGACGAAACAGAAAAAGCTGCAATAATTCATAACCTGGGAATCATCTACGCCGACAAAGGGGAAGTGGATGAAGCGATCGCACTCTACAATCAGTCTTTGGAAATAACAGAACGCATTGGTGATGTCAAAACCAAAGCAGCGACGTTGCACTCTCTGGCAGATATCTACGCCGACAAAGGGGAAGTGGAGCAAGCGATCGCACTCTACAATCAGTCTTTGGAAATAAATGAACGTATTGGTAATGTCCAAGGCAAAGCAGCGACGTTGCACAATCTGGCAGATATCTACGCCAACAAAGGAAAAGTGGATGAAGCGGTCGCACTCTACAATCAAGTCCTTGAAATTGATGAACGTATTGGTAATGTCCAAGGCAAAGCGGCGACGTTGCACGAACTAGGACGTATCTACGCCGACAAAGGGGAAGTGGATGAAGCGATTGCGCTCTACAATCATTCTTTGGAAATAACAGAACGCATTGGTGATGTCAAAACCAAAGCAGCGACGTTGCACAATCTGGCAGATATCTACGCCGACAAAGGGGAAGTAGATGAAGCGATTAGACTCTACAATCAGTCTTGGGAAATCAAAGAACGCATTGGAGATGTCCAAGGCAAAGCGGCGACGTTGCACAATCTGGGATATATCTACGCCAACAAAGGGGAAGTAGATGAAGCGATTAGACTCTATAATCAGTCTTTGGAAATCAAAGAACGCATTGGAGATGTCCAAGGCAAAGCGGCGACGTTGCACAATTTGGGATATATCTACGCCAGCAAAGGGGAAGTGGATGAAGCGATCAGACTCTACAATCAGTCTTTGGAAATAAGTCAACGCATTGGTGCTGTCCGAACTCAAGCAATGACTCTGCGAAAGTTAGGACATTTGGCGGAACAGCAGGGTGAATACACTAAAGCGATATCCTATTTGCAACCAGCTTTAGAGATTTTGCAACGATTAAAGTCACCACACGCTGAAAGTGTGAGTGCAAGTCTTGATAGGATAATTCGTAATTCGTAAAATCTCCAAGGGAAAGCCAAGACGTTGCACCAACTGGCAGGTATCTACGCCAACAAAGGAGATGTGGATGAAGCGATCGCACTTTTAAATCAGTCTTTGGAAATAACTGAACGCATTGGTAATGTCAAAGCTAAAGCATCGACGTTGAACAATCTGGGATCTATCTACGCCAACAAAGGGGAAGTTGATCAAGCGATCGCACTCTACAAGGAGTCTTTGGAAATAACTGAACGCATTGGTGATGTCCGAGTCAAAGCGGCGACGTTGCACGAACTGGGAATTCTCTACGCCAACAAAGGGGAAGTGGATTAAGCGATCGCACTTTTCAATCAGTCTTTGGAAATAAAAGAACGCATTGGAGATGTCCAAGGTAAAGCGGCGACGTTGAACTGTCTGGAGTATCTACGCCAACAAAGGGGAAGTGGATGAAGCGATCGCACTTTTCAATCAGTCTTTGAAAATAACTGAACGTATTGGAGATGTCCAAGGCAAAGCGGCAACGTTGCACGAACTGGCCGGTATTTACGCCAACAAAGGGGAAGTGGAGCAAGCGATCGCACTCTACAATCGAGTCCTTGAAATTGATGAACGCGCTGGAAATGTCCAAGGCAAAGCGGCGACGTTGAAACAATTGGCAAGTATCTACACCAACAAAGGGGATGTGGATGAAGCGATCGCACTCTACAATCAGTCTTTGAAAATAAATGAAGGCATTGGTAATGTCCAAGGCAAAGCGGTAACGTTGCACCAACTGGGAATTCTCTACGCCAACAAAGGGGATGTGGAGCAGGCGATCGCACTTTTCAATCAATCTTTGAAAATAACAGAACGCCTTAGTGATGTTCAAACCAAAGCAATGACTCTGTGGTGGTTAGGAGGTTTGGCAGAACAGCAGGGTGAATACACTAAAGCGATATCCTATTTGCAACCAGCTTTAGAGATTTTGCAGCGATTGAAGTCACCACACGCTGAAAGTGTGAGTGCAAGTCTTGATAGGGTAATGCGTAATTCGTAATTCGTAATTCGTAATTACAGGACGGAAAGATTTTTTGTCTCACGCAAAGGCGCAAAGAAGAACGCGAGAGTGTTTTCTTAATAAATGAAAATTGCTGTAATGAGTCTTTGATACTCGTGAGCGAGTCTTTGATACTCGCGCGAGAGTCTTTGATACTCGTGAATGAGTCTTTGATACTCGTGAGCGAGTCTTTGATACTCGTGGACGAGTCTTTGATACTCGTGGACGAGTCTTTAATACTCGTGAATGAGTCTTTGATACTCGCGCGAGAGTCTTTGATACTCGTGAATGAGTCTTTGATACTCGCGGACGAGTCTTTGATACTCGTGGATGAGTCTTTGATACTGATTAACGTACTGTGCAACTTCTTTCTTTCAAACTTAACCCCCAATCTCTTACCTACAAGGGACGCTACCGTGTACACACATCTAGATGCTGTGTAGAATGTGGTTTGATCCCCCTAAGTCCCCCTTTTTAAGAGGGGGACTTTAAGAACTTTTTCCCACCTTTTCAAGGAGTGTAAAGGGATAAACACTAGAAACTATGATGAACAACCTCAACAGTAGCAATTTCCCTTTACCTTACAATCCAAAGCTTGTAGAAAGAGCAAAAGAACTTCGCAAAAATATGACCCCAGCAGAAAAAAAGCTGTGGTGTGAATATCTGAGTGATTTTCAATTTCGGGTTTTAAGACAAAGACCAATTAATCATTTTATAGTTGATTTCTACTGTCCTACTTTACAAGTAGTTATTGAAATTGATGGGGATAGCCATTTTACAGATGAAGGTCAAGATTATGACATAGAGAGAACACGTATTCTAGAAGGCTATGGTTTAAAGATTATTAGGTTTACAAATAGTCAAGTTTTAAATCAATTTGATAGTGTGTGTGAGCGAGCAGATACAGGGTTTACTCCCTCCTAAACCCCCTTTTAAGGAGAAAAATTCTCAAAGTCCCCCTTTTTAAGGGGGATTTAGGGGGATCTAAAACGTTTTGCTACCGACCAGAAGACTTTTAAAACATCCTCTTAGATTAAATCAGGATCTATGCCAAGCGATCGCAACCGTTCTGCTAATAATTGGGCGCGTTGTTGGGCAAGTTGTGCTTGTTCTTGTGGTGTTAAAAGCCTTTGTCCTTGCTGATCATACCAATACAACCACTCACGGGGAATACCTAGATAAGTTCCCCTTTCCATGCCAATGGCTAAACCTATCTCTGGCAACCAAACGCGATCGCCATTAAGTAATTCATAAGTATTATTAACTAATTTGTAAACTTCTAAACGTGGCTTCTCGCAACGAAATGGGTTGTAAATTACATAATACAAAAACCCCAATTTTGCATACTCTACTTTCTTAGTTGAGTACTCACCGCGATCTATCTGAGATACCACCTCAAGTACTAATATCGGTAGTTTCTTTTCTTCCCAAAGCACATAAATAGAGCGGAGGTTTTCATCATAAAATCGCTTTACACCCAGACTCAAAAACGCATCTGGGACTATCGCTGGTAAATTTGGGTCGTAATAAATCCCCATACGAATACCAAAAAACCAATCCATGCTATCTGCCCAAGCCATTGCTAATACGCTTCTGAGTAAATCAGGAATTGATTTTTGTAATTGATTATCTACTGGGGTATCGTCAGAGTCAGGTAGCTCTTTTGAAGAGGGCAAACGAGCTAATGGATCGTAATTTACAATGATGAATTTACGTTTCTCAGTTATTAGTACATCTTTATTTTATTAATGAATTTTGATAGCAATTCAACACATCCTAATTTTATTTACAAATATCGAGAAACTCAGAACCCCGACTTCATAAAGAAGCGGGGTTATTTTGCTCATTGGATATTAATTTTCCACTTGTTTGAGCTTTTGAAAAATTTCATCAAGTGGCGACTCAGATTCATCAGGACAAAATTCTAAAGCAAGTCTAACTTTTCCTTTTTTCCATCCCAAAGTACTAAATTGCAAAACTTCACAATTTAATCCTTGGGTATACAAATTTACTTCGTCTGTTTCTTCTGCTCCAACATATTCCTTAATTGCTGTAATCAAATCACGGACTTTAAAAGTTTTGGCAATATTTAACTTATTAAAAGTGTCTGGTTCTATAGACACAACTTCATCATGGTTTAGTATCTCGAATCCATCTTCCATAAAAATCTCCTGTCAATAAATCTATATTTTCTAGAGATATAACAGTTCATCCGAAATAAAATGATAATTTAGTCATTGGTCATTAGTCCTTGGTTATTATCGTAATAATTCGTGTATTGCACAAAGGGGCGAAGAAAAACTCTTCACCCCTCTGCGTTTCAACTTATACCAATTTAATGTGAAGTTGCACATATCTTGATCCCCCTAAATCCCCCTTAAAAAGGGGGACTTTGAATTCCCCCCTTTTTAAGGGGGGCTAGGGGGGATCGAATTCTATGCAGCTTCATAAAGAATTGGTATTAAACACTTAACTCACTATCGTTTTACGCGAGATATTACTAAGTGCTGAGTTATGAGTAAAAGTAAAATACTCAACACTCAGTACTATCTTGGTGAGGTTCTTAGAAAAACCAACCGTAAGAATGCAAACCTTTACCCAAAAGATTTACACCGAGATAGCAAACCCAAACCACAAGCAAGCCGGCGGAGGCTAAAATTGCGGGACGTCGCCCTTGCCAACCGCGAGTAATTCTGGCGTGAAGGTAGGCGGCGAATACTAACCAGGTGATTAATGCCCAAGTTTCTTTCGGGTCCCAACTCCAGTAGGAACCCCAGGCTTCGTTAGCCCAAACGCCACCGGCAATGATGCCAATTGTCAGCAGGGGAAATCCTAGTCCGATGATGCGATAGCTGATGTTGTCGAGGGTTTCGGCAAGGCTAAGGCGCTGGGGTGAAAGAGGTACAGCAGATGCTACGGCTTGAGATTCAGGGGTAGTCACTAAATTCAAAACAGCAGTGTTACCGTTACCGTTGCCATTGCTACTAGTTTCAAAACGGGCAAAGCCGTTATTTTCGACAGCGGGGGCTGGTGATTGAGAAATTACTTCAGACGCTTTGTGCAAGCGGTAGCCGTTACTACGATAACCACCAGCACCAACGGAACTGCCTTGTAGTTGGATATTTTGACCGCGAGTGACAATTAAGAAAGCGATCGCTAATAATGAACCCACCATCAAAGCAGAATAACTCAACATCATGACGCTGACGTGCATCATCAGCCAATTTGACTTCAAGGCAGGTACTAGAGGTTCTGACGCTTGCATCTGCGATGGTAGTGTCATAGTAGCAAAAGCAGTAATAGCCATTGCCACCGGAGCTGTTGCAACCCCTACTAAGCGGCTACGGCTACTATTTTCAGCAATTAGATGGACGGCGGTAATTCCCCAAGTTAAGAAAAACAGGGATTCATAGAGATTACTTAGGGGAAAGTAACCAGCTTCGATCCATCGTGCCCCTAATAGAGTCGCAATACTCAAATTTGCGATCGCCATCCCAGCTGTCCCCAAAGCGGCTAGATAAGGCAGATTCGGAAAAGCCGCTCCTCCCCAATACACCAGCATTGTTAGGAATAATATGGCAAAAGACGCATTGTCCAGCCAGTTCTGGAGTACAACCAGATTCATAAAGTGTTCTCTCCGTGGATGATTTAAAATATCGATTCTGACTTTGATCCTATATGTTTAGAGGGGAATCGGGAATGGGGCATTGGGCATTAGGAGTGCTGAGTGAGGAGTTAAGAGTTAGGAGTTTTGTTTACCCCTTCTTGTCCCCTTGTCACCCTATCCTCTTCATCTCCCTACTCCCCATTCCCTATTTAACAGAGTTACTCTTACTCCCCTCTGGACTGGGCAATGTAGTCGCGTTAGTAACTTTTTTAAGTTCGATAAAAATATCGTAACGGTTACTGCGATTATCGCTGACAGCAGATGTCATCCCAATTGAGCGCGTTGCATCTAGCAAAGTTTGTTGATTGGGAATTAGAGTTGGTAAAGGGAAATTTTTCACAGTTCGTTCCACATCTAGGAAAAATTGACCATTCGTCGGATTGGGTTCTGTAGGAACTGTTTGCTGGAAGGGAAGAGTACCAGCTAGTGTGTAGTTAGGTTTGGGAACAATTTTATCGGTGATGGGAGCGCCCACTACCAAGAAGGCGACATCTCCATCTAACCAACCGTGGGTGGCAGTTAATGTACCATAAGGTGATACCCAGTTAACAACGGGTTGACCTGCGACTTTCCCTGGTTGCACTTGGAACTGGTATTGATTTTTCATCACTTCATCCAGCTTACTGATGGATGCTTCAGCTGATTTACGTAGGCTTTGCCCCCCGTAGTCACCGCTTGTCTGTACCATGAACAGCAAACCCGCACGAAAATCATTTGGTGAACCTTCTTTTGGAGTAGCAGGAATTACTGATAAGGAAAACTCCCCTTTCATCCAACTAAGCAAATCTTTCTCCAAATCGAGATCGGTAAGAGATTTTATCCCACCTCTAATCTGTTCTGGTGCGATCGGTGATAAAGGATTTCCCTGAGATGTTAAAACATAGTCTCTCCACAACCTCTGTAAGTTACCACCAGTCAGCATCATTAAGGTTTCTGCTGGTATGCGGCTTTGCATTTTCCCAGCTTTGTTTTCCACCACCAGCACACGTTGACTATTAGGGTTTAACCAAGAAACGCCCTTAAAGCGGATTCCTTCTGACTCTAAGGTTATTGTCCCCGCTAAACCTTGGTTATTTTGCAGTTGAGCCAAAACTTGAGCAGGTAAAGGGCGGTTTGGAGAAGCTGCGGCTATTTTCGCTGCTGTTGGCACATTGATATAAAACTGTCCAAAGGGTTGGTAGTTGGCAATTTTCGGGAAATTCTCAGTAAAGCCTCCTGTTGTGGCTAGAGATGTTTTATTTTTATAAGCATCAATCGCTCTGTCTGTGGCTTTGGGACTATCAGTTATGACTAAAAAACGCCCATCTAGTAATGCAGCTGAGAAGTTTTGCCCTGCTTGTCCTTCACTTTGTTTGATGGCGATCCCTTGATAAGTACGATCGCTCCATTTGCCTTGTTTAAGGATTTTGGGTTGTGCCAAAATGCTTTTGGCGATTTCTGAATTTTTTACTGGCAATACCATTACCATCGACTGCTGATCGCTAGCAGCACTTTCATTGGTGGTAACTGGCTTGGGTGCAGGTTTATTCCCTGTAGTTGGGGCAAGAATTGCGATCGTCACGTCATCGCCTACCCAAGGAGCAATATCTTTTTGGAAGTCGTAACCATTATTAGTGAGAAAGCGATCGCGTAACTGGACTAAATTTTTGTCCAGTTCTGTTTGGGTTTCTTTTGTCCCAAACTGCCGCAATTTCTGCCACTGCTGGGGATCTGTTGTTAAGGAAACCGCAAACAGGGCATCACCAGGAATAATATTTGCACCTACTAGCAAATCGCTAGAAGATATTTGTCTCTGGGCTAACAACCAGTAGGCCACACTCCCCGCACCAATCAATAACCCAGCAGCCGAGAGTGTCAGCACCAGAGACGGTTTCTTATTTTTCTTCATCTGAACAGACACAAGAGGCGGTGCCATTGAAACCTGTACCTTATACTTGCAAACTTATTACTTGCTTGATTAGTCAAATACACCAACAGTATTACCCATTCTTTAGAGCAGTTAATTATATTAAATTTTTCTACCCTAGATGCTGATGTTACTTCGATAATCAACTTTCCGTAGCCTTTTAAAAGCTATGTTTTTGGCTCAGTTACCATTTTTAACACGCTTTGTTGAATTTCGTAGGACGTTTCCCTGAGATTAATTCCTCTGTCGGAAAGTTTTCACAAGTAAATCTGTTATTTCAAGCAATTCAGGGAATATAACATTTTTTTCGGAGTTACAGAAATTATATACAATCAGAAAACTCTAGGTAGTGTAATAGTTTTAGCGATTTCTCTCAATTCTCCTTAAAGTATGACCTCGCTCTAAGAACTCTGTTGTTATGCGATTTGGTTGGAAAATCGTCCTATCGGAACTTAAACACTTTGGAGGCAGAAACAAGCCTCAAACCATGTAGGGCAAGGTAAATACACCAAATACTAAAAAACAGCCCAAACCCAGATATATCAATAAACTAAGCAAAACGATGTCAAAAACTTTCTGTACACAGGTTTGAGGCTCTTTTTGGGTATTTTTATATCTAAATCCCACTATTGCTTTCCTCTCAAGGCATTAATGCCTCTTGCCATCTCAAAATAAGCGAACGTACAGATATAACTAACTGGACAAAGCTGCAAGCCAATTTGAGCTACTTGTCTTTACTTGATAGCGATCGCCCATCTATACTTGCAACTCAAATCCAGGTAGTATATCCTCTCCAGAAACAATCGCTGGCATTTGCACAACTTCTACAGCTTTTAAAAGTCGGTAAATTTCAACTTGGCGATCTTGAGGATTAATCAGCCAACCCAAGCGCAGACCATTTTGAATGTATTCCTGCATTTTCTCTTGAATTGGTGCAAGGCGATCTGTCTCAGAACGCAGTTCAATCACAAAGTCGGGTACAAGTGGCGGAAATTTTTTTCGTTGTTCTGGTGTTAAAGCTTCCCACCGCTCCAATTTTACCCAAGCAGCATCAGGAGAACGTTTTGCACCGTTGGGAAGTATAAAGATAGTTGAAGAACTAAAAACTTTCCCTAATTTAGCTTGACGATTCCAATTATTTAAGTCTGTAATTAAATCTGCTTCTTGATTTCCGCTTTCTCCTCCTACTGGTGGCATAATTATTAATTCTCCAGATGCGTTCATTTCCAGGCTGACATCACGATTGGCAATACACAATTGATAAAATTGCTCATCGGTTAAATGAGCAATCGGTTCTAGATTTAGTACAACAGTATTCATTAAACCTTTCCTCTTGTCTTTCTTGCTAACATCAGTAGGAAATTATTGCTTGTTGGAAGATTTATTGAAGTGTAATTTAAAACCCTCCTATACTTATACTTGCAACTCAAATCCAGGTAGTATATCCTCTCCAGAAACAATCGCTGGCATTTGCACAACTTCTACAGCTTTTAAAAGTCGGTAAATTTCAACTTGGCGATCTTGAGGATTAATCAGCCAACCCAAGCGCAGACCATTTTGAATGTATTCCTGCATTTTCTCTTGAATTGGTGCAAGGCGATCTGTCTCAGAACGCAGTTCAATCACAAAGTCGGGTACAAGTGGCGGAAATTTTTTTCGTTGTTCTGGTGTTAAAGCTTCCCACCGCTCCAATTTTACCCAAGCAGCATCAGGAGAACGTTTTGCACCGTTGGGAAGTATAAAGATAGTTGAAGAACTAAAAACTTTCCCTAATTTAGCTTGACGATTCCAATTATTTAAGTCTGTAATTAAATCTGCTTCTTGATTTCCGCTTTCTCCTCCTACTGGTGGCATAATTATTAATTCTCCAGATGCGTTCATTTCCAGGCTGACATCACGATTGGCAATACACAATTGATAAAATTGCTCATCGGTTAAATGAGCAATCGGTCCTAGATTTAGCACAACAGTATTCATTAAATTTTTCCTCGTGTCTTTCTTGCTAACATCAGTAGGAAATTATTGCTTGTTGGAAGATTTCTTGAGGTGTAATTTATCGGGAAGTGCGAGAAATTCTTTGAGGGTGAGTTGGGTTTTGAGTTGAATCATAGTTGATCTTGGGGAATGACTCTATTTTAAAGAGGATGCGATCGCTAAACAACGGCAAAGCATCACCGAAAACTCATTAGTTTAACGGCACACTACCAGAAGCGATCGCTGCAACAATAATTCAACGTTCCTTTGATAATTTCATTGCATGATTTCAGCTACTTAGTTTTACTCGATAGCGATCGCCGGACTACATCATGGCTTCTTACTGATTTTTGGAATTTAATTGCATAGCCCCCAAATATTTAGTTAAATAAGGTGAAAAAACTTCATAAATTAATGTCAGTGGCTGCCCATGATGCCAAAACAAGTAATGGCGACCCCAAAAAGGCCCAGTTACACCAAAACCAGACTCTAGTGCCAATGAGTCACCGTAGTAAATTCCTCGAACATCCCGATACAATTCTGTGCGAAGACGAGCTAAACTTGCCCAAATTGGTAATGAACGGTTTTGTAAATACTCATCAACATGACTGGCTTCCCACCACGAAGTAGCATAGGCTAATCTTTGACCAGAAGCGGTACGCAGCCATACTTGTCGTCGTAATCGCGGTTCTGGGACAGCTTGGATTAACTCAGGAGCAGCATCCAAGTCGATGCCAATCAATGACATATCAATAACATCTACTTCTACAGCCTCACCTGTGAGCAATTCTAAGTGACGTGTTGGAGAGCCGTCACCCAAAAGCATTAGCTGCCATGCAGGTGCTAGCTGAGTGTGAGGTAAACTTTGTTGAATTATTTCCTCCCCTCCTTGCCAAATCGGAGTGAGGCGATGCCAAGCTGGTGGCAGTGTTAGGTTGTTTGTCGGCGGAAAAGAAATAGTCAATGCTTTTTACAAAACTTCACCTATTTCTATAAAAGCATAAAAAACTAGTACTTTGACAAGGCAATTCTTAATATGTAGTAAGCACTGAGTGGTTCCGAAAAGGACTAAAGTCTTCACTACAAACTTAATATTTAAGGGTCAATAGTCTAAGGTTTTTTGACCTGTAACTATTGACCCTATGCTTAAACAAGCAAAAATGCGGATGGGGAGACTCGAACTCCCAAGGCAAAGCCACACGCACCTCAAGCGTGCGCGTATACCAATTCCGCCACATCCGCATGGTTTATCTAAGAATAGACTATAGCATAAGAAAATAATTATAGTAAGGTGATATCTAAATTCAGTTGCTCAAAAATATAAATTTTCTCCAGGCGGTATCAGACTGACAGAAATTTAGCAGTTGTACAAGTGATATTGAAAAGGGTTGGAGCTACTAGAGCGACTGTGTTCGGCGGGGTGCGATGTCTACGACGGGCTACGCCTATGCAAAAGCCCAGCTTGGTAGTCTAGCCAAGACTTACAGCAGCAATGTTGTTAGTGTAGTAAGACCCGTAGAGGCAGTAAGCCTGCAATATGCAAGTTTGCTTAGGATCAGGGTGGCGAATCTCCTGCAATAATTTGAAATAATGCGGAAGCGTTGTTTTAAGTTGGATCAGAGAAAATGTCAATCTACTGGTAATGATATCGAAACTAAAAAATGAAGTTTGACAAAATATTAATTGCCAATCGGGGAGAAATCGCCCTTCGCATTCTCCGCGCCTGTGAAGAAATGGGAATTGCCACAGTTGCGGTTCACTCCACCGTTGACCGTAATGCTCTGCACGTCCAACTTGCTGATGAAGCGGTTTGCATTGGCGAACCCGCTAGCAGTAAAAGTTATTTGAATATTCCCAATATTATTGCTGCTGCACTGACGCGCAATGCTACTGCCATTCATCCAGGCTATGGTTTTTTGGCAGAAAATGCCCGGTTTGCGGAAATCTGTGCCGACCATCATATTGCTTTTATTGGCCCAACTCCAGAAGCTATGAGACGGATGGGCGATAAATCCACTGCCAAAGAAACCATGCAAAAAGCTGGAGTCCCGACAGTACCAGGTAGTGAGGGATTGGTAGAATCCGAGCAAGAAGGATTAGGATTCGCCAAGGATATCGGCTATCCAGTGATGATCAAAGCTACAGCAGGTGGCGGGGGACGGGGTATGCGCCTAGTTCGTTCTGAAGACGAATTTGTGAAACTTTTTCTCGCAGCCCAAGGCGAAGCAGGAGCAGCTTTTGGGAATTCTGGCGTTTACATAGAAAAATTTATTGAACGTCCCCGCCACATCGAATTCCAAATTTTGGCGGATAACTACGGTAATGTCATCCATTTGGGTGAACGGGATTGCTCAATTCAGCGCCGGAATCAAAAGCTGTTAGAAGAAGCTCCTAGTCCGGCTCTCGACCAAGACCTACGTGAGAAAATGGGACAAGCTGCCGTCAAAGCGGCCCAATTCATTAACTACAGTGGGGCGGGTACTATTGAGTTTCTCTTGGATAGATCCGGTAAATTCTACTTTATGGAAATGAACACCCGGATTCAAGTAGAACATCCTGTAACAGAGATGATTACTGGGATTGACTTAGTTGCTGAACAAATTCGCATTGCTCAAGGTGAAAGGCTCAAGCTGACCCAAGACCAAGTAGTATTACGAGGTCATGCGATCGAATGCCGAATCAACGCTGAAGATCCCGACCATGATTTTCGCCCTTCTCCTGGACGGATTAGTAGCTATCTGCCTCCCGGAGGACCTGGTGTTCGGATTGATTCCCACGTTTACACAGACTACCAAATCCCACCCTACTACGATTCTTTGATCGGCAAGTTAATTGTTTGGGCACCAGACAGACCTACTGCGATTAACCGCATGAAACGCGCACTGAGAGAATGTGCCATCACTGGACTACCTACCACCATCGGGTTTCATCAAAAAATTATGGAAACTCCACAGTTTTTACAGGGTAACGTCTATACAAATTTTGTGCAGGAAATGAACGGTTAGGGAAGTGGGAAGGTTACAGGTTATAGGTTACAGGGGACAGGGTTATAATAACCTGTAACCTGTCCCCTGTAACCTGTACCCTAATTAACACGAGATAGCATAGTCAGCAATCCTTGTTGACCTAGTAGGATTTCTCGCAGGAGACTAAAGATACCAACCCAAATAATAGGTGTAATGTCTACCCCGCCTATGGGTTGCACCAGCTTTCGCAACGGGATTAAAAATGGCTCAGTGGGCCAAGCTATTAAATTAAACGGCAAACGATTCAGATCCACTTGCGGATACCAAGTGAGAATGATACGAAATATAAATAAGAATGTCATCACCCCTAACACAGGGCCAAGAATCCAAGCAGTCA
Organism: Nostoc sp. EspVER01; assembly: GCF_034530635.1. Lineage (NCBI taxonomy): Bacteria > Bacillati > Cyanobacteriota > Cyanophyceae > Nostocales > Nostocaceae > Nostoc > Nostoc sp. EspVER01. Next base: position 117,667 of record NZ_JAVRCS010000016.1, on the reverse strand, counting down.
GGTTAACACCAGTCATCGGTTTTAGGTACTATCTATCTGTAACAAAAGAAAAAAACTTAGGCGCAGGCAAGTTGCGCTTTGCGTAGACATAGCTACAAAATTTTAAGCTTTGTAAAGCACTCCGATCTTTATTTTAACTAAATGCTGTCACTTCTTTCTGAAATAGAAAAGCGAACTCGCCCATGTGATTAACTCAATAACTGGTGAAAGAAGTTACCAAGTTTGGCAGTTCAGAGTTAGAGGCTTCTCAAGAAAGTAATACACTATTAAAATTAGGATGAAGTGTGTAAAAAAAGGTTGAGAAGTATGACGCCTTCTTTAGCAAATTTTCTTTGGAGTCTGCTATGGGGTACAGCAATTGTTGTAATCCCCGCTACAGTTGGTCTAATTTTCATTAGCCAAAAAGATAAAATACAGCGTTCATAATGCTTATGAGAGTTAAATTAGCTCTCATAATCGATTGTCTGTCAGCTATCTACTTAATTGCACTAAAAGCAGCATACATTGCGACTGGTGGCAGTTGTAGCTGACAGACATAGACGTTTTTACTTTTCGGTGAATAGCTTCAGAGCTTCTTTGCCAGAGGCTTTGAAGCTTCAATATATGGTGCCTAATTACAGTAGTGATTTTAATTGTGACTCGCTAACATAGATTTGATATTGGGAAAACAGCAATGATAAATTTTGGGCTGAACTCAGCCAGTTTTCTGGCTCAGGTAAATTTTGGGGCAAATTCAGCCAGTATTCTAGGAATTTTCCTGGCTGTGGCTGGGGCAGCACTGTATTTTCTCCGCACTGTGCGCCCAGAATTGTCACGAGATCAAGATATCTTTTTTGCAGCAGTTGGCTTGCTTTGCGGCTTCATTCTGGTCTTTCAAGGATGGCGGCTTGACCCGATTCTACAATTTGGTCAATTGCTTTTAGTTGGCACAACTGTATTTTTTGCAGTTGAAAGTATTCGCCTGCGGAGTATAGCTACCCAGCAAGCAAAGCGTAATACTCCGATTGTGGACGAAGACCGACCGGTTAGCGATCGCTATTCGTACAACGATCGCAGAAAGTATCAAGCTGAAATGGATGCAGATTTAGAACCACTGCCTTATGAAGACGAGGAAGAACGCCCAGTGCGTGCCCGGATTCGCGGTAGCAGGGATGAGATTTCTACTCGTGATAACTACTACGAGGAGCAACCCCCCCGTCGTTCAGAACGCCGCAACAGCAGCAGTAGTGAAAGACAGGCTCCATCTGATAGAACGCGTCGGCGGACTTCTGGTCGTCCTGTGAATCGCCCTTCTGAAAGCTCTGAAGATGAAAATTGGGGTTCTTCATCTAGGCAAGTTGATGATTGGGAAAGTTCGGGTGGGGAAGTCAGAAAACCTTCTCGCCGTAGTAATAACGGGCCTCAGCGTCCCGAAAGTCGTGAAGATGATATTTCTTCCAGACCGAGAAGGCGTCGTCCACCCACTGACTCAACTCCTCGAAGACCGCGCGAAGATGATGATGCAATCCCAACTGATTATGTACCATACAGCCCAATGGAAAAACCAAATGAGGGGCCAGATAATTTGACCGATTTTGATGATGATATTTAAAACAGTTGGCGTGCAAGTAAGTTTAGAGACGACGGAAAACAGTTGAGGTGGAAAAATTTACGCCTACATTTTGGCTCCAAAGACCAATTCATTGGAGCCTGGTTTTTGGTTTAACAAGTTTGCTTGTATCTTGTGGTTCTAACGATATTCCCATCGGGCCTACTTCTCTTAACAGTCGCTACACCGAGGAGCAACCTGCTTTGAGTGGAAACGGGCGCTTTTTAGCGTTTGTATCTAATCGGAATGGTAATCAGCAGCTACTAGTGTACGATTTGGAGAGGCAAGTTTTTATTGGTACACCGGGGATAAACCGACAGGAGACAATTGCCGAAAGTCCTAGTTTGAGCTACACCGGGCGTTATATTTCTTATCTTACTAGCGATCAAGGTAGACCAGTGGTAGCGCTTTACGATCGCGCTACGCAACAGTCGCAAATTGTCACACCAATTTATCGCGGCTGGGTCAGAAAACCAAATATTAGTCCAGATGGACGTTATGTTGTCTTTGAAACCGCCACTCGTGGTCAGTGGGATATTGAAGTCCTAGACCGGGGGCCAAATATTGAGTTAGATATTCCCAACGGTGCAACCGTAGGTTCACCTCCGTAGGGGAGAAAGTTAGGAGTTAGGAGTTAGGAGTTGTGAGACTATTGACTAATTACTAATGACTAATTATATGAAACGTGTTTTTTTTATACCTGTATTTTTCTGTTTAAGTTTATTGACTGGGTGTTTTGGCTACCCTCGCCTTTTGAGTTATCCCTTTGATCCAGGGGGTCGGAGTCTCAATAGTTTAGCGTCGGAATTAAACCCCCAAATTTCTGGGAGATACATTGTTTTTATTACTGACCGGCGCGGTAGCCAAGATGTTTATATGTTTGATACGGTAAATCGTGATTTGGTTGATTTGCCAGGTTTAAATTCCTTTGATGCGATCGCAAATCATCCTAGCGTTTCACAAGATGGTCGTTATATTGTGTTTGCTGCTAGCCGTCAGGGGCGATCGGCTATTTTTCTCTACGACAGAGAAACACGCCAATCGCGGAATTTGACCAATAACCTGCAAGCCGAAGTCCGTAACCCTACAATTAGCGCTGATGGTAGCAGAATCGCTTTTGAGTCTAGTAACAATGGTCAGTGGGATGTTTTAGTATATGACCGTTTTGGACAACCGTTAAATATACCTCAAGAACCGCGTTGAACTAAAGTTAAGAGTTAGAAGTGAGGAGTTATGAGTTAAAAATTCCTAACTCCTAATTCCTAACTCATAACTCATAACTCCTAAGTTTTACTTCTAACTCCTCACCTCTAACTTTTGTTTTCTACTTGTTGCACAGATTCAATGAGCAATCGCACTTGTTTTGTCCCCTCAGAAGCTTCAAATGATAGGGGAAACTTACCCCGGAGGATCATCCGCAAGCCGAGGGGTGCAAGACTGAGTAATCCTTTTAAATCCTGAAAATAATTACCGACAACTTGTAAACCAAATTGACGTTCATCAATCCAACCACCTTCTTTAACCAAATCTACCAATACTTTCCGGTGACGAATTGAGCGACTATCGCTGGCTTGTTTCTGGGTGAGAATTTCTTGTTTAACTTTGGTGATTTGTTCTAATGGTGCAACTTCCATTGGACAAACTGAATCGCAGTATAAACAACGGGTGCAACCCCACACACCTTTAGTCCCTTCGTTGTAGCTTTCTAAGCGATTTTCGGTGTCGCTATCGCGGGAGTCTGCTACCATTCGGTAAGCTTTGGCAAGGGCATGGGGACCTACAAAGTCTGGATTAACTTCACGAGCGTTGCATTCAGAGTAACAAGCACCGCACATAATACAGTTACCAGTTTGATCGAGACGCGATCGCTCTTGTGGTGTTTGCAAAAACTCTCTTTCTGGTACTTGTCGTGCTGCCGTACTCACATAAGGGGCAACTGCCTCTAGATTATTCCAAAAGCTGCTCATATCTACAACCAAATCTTTAATCACGGGCATATTGCCAAGAGGTGCGATCGTGATTTCATCAATAGCATTTACTTTACTTTGAGATGATGGTATTTGTTGTAATCTGGCAAGTTCACTCCCAACATTTTCTTTACAAGCTAAAGCCGAACGCCCATTAATTCGCACAGCACAGCTACCACAAATAGTATTGCGGCAATTTTTGCGAAATGCCAAAGTTCCATCTTGCTCCCACTTAATTTGATTGAGGCAATCCAAGATTGTATTACCTGGTTCGGCTTCCACAAGGTAGGTTTGTACAACAGGGGAGGAATTTTGTTGCTGTCGAATGACCTTAAAAATAACTTCCATAACTACTAACCAAAATTTTAAAATTACTTCACCAGCCTCAACAATCATGAGTCAAAGCAGGTAGTTGCGAAAAGGGTGTTATGCTTTTTCGCCCCTAATTCAAATCCTGGTGTTAATAGGCTGACGATTCAAGGGCGACTGATTCTAGTTTAAGGATAACCATTAAAATTTTACTTGTAGTAGCACTGTCGGCAAGATTTTCGTCAAATTCTGAGTTAAAACGCCAAAAATGTAATCGCAGCTTTGCATTGAATTTACCTGTTTGGAATGTAAAGGAAAGAGGGTTTGCTTAAAAAGTAACTTAAGTTGATCTTTGACCTAGCGATCGTATCCAAATGAAATGTATGTGAAGTTAGCAACATGTCTTGATGTCAACTTGAGTCAAGCAGTCCTGACAGTAAAATTCCACCTTCGCTACCACTTGACGGAATTTTTTGATTATATAGAAGTCTGAAAGCCCATGTTTAATATATAGTAGTGGCAATCAAGCACTAGGCAGATGTTAAGAGATTTGTTCTTCCCATAGACAGACGTGTAAAATCTTCTGACTGCTTTTGACCTGAAGATAATAAACCGAAGAAAAATCCCCACCACTTTCAAAGAAAAGTTAGAGCACCGCGAAACCCGGAGGTGAGAGACTTTTCGCTTTTTGGCTTGCTCTCAATCAAGAAAATATGGGATTGAACTCATTGGTCAAAACTGCTCGTCTCAATTATATAAATTTTTATAAAAGCCAGATAGCAATGCTCACGCTTGCAATAAAGGGTTAAGAAAATCGTCACTGCTTTTTTCTTCTTTTAGTCCAGGAATTTAAATAAAAATTTACCAGCAACTTTAATTCAAAATTAAACAACTATTTTGCTATTATTAGTCCATGCTAGTATTTAATATAAAATTACGAAGTAGCAAAACCAGAATCAATAGCCGTATCAGCGCGGTTACTACTGCTTTGTTGATTCGTAATGTAGAGACAAGAAAATTCGCGTCTCTACTGGTAGGACAAAAGGGTGTATGCCCGTAGGACTCTATTGAAATACTATGCTGTCCTAAGCTTGAGAGGACGAGTGGAGAAAACTCTACTTGCTCATTGCCAAGAAAGGCAAGCACTGAAAGTGAAAAACCTGCAATTTTTTGGGTCTACGACTTATTTGCAGTAGAACCTAACCCCATTTGTAAAGGTGGCTGAAAGTTACACCGCTACAGTAACGCCAAAGGAGAAAATAGTTTTCTTTCTGATGGCGAATAATGGTTAAAAGTGCCGTAACATCACCAAAATTAATGTCTGTGGCAACTATGGCCTCTAGTTGGTTGTAGACAACCATATATAGAAGTGCTTTTGGCTCCTATCGGCAGGAATTCACCCGTTACACTAGGGTCTTCAGTAGCTCTATGCAAATGCTAAAAAATTAAATGCTGGCATGAGACTACATAATTTATCAGTTTGGAGAGAGTAAGGAAAATTTGAGCATAATGACTGAAACTGCAACCGCGCCATTAACTGGAAAAGCACTACTTGCTAAAGTAAAAGAACTTTCCACATTACCACGCCGAGAAAGAGCTAAACAGTGCGGCTATTACACTGTTACTAAGAATAACCAAGTTCGTGTCAATCTCACCGATTTTTATGACGCTTTGCTGTCTGCTAGGGGAATTCCTCTAAGTCCAGAAGCACCTAAAGATGGTCGTGGTCGTGAACCGACATATCGGGTTAGTGTCCATCAAAATGGTCAGATTGTAATTGGTGCTACATATACCAAAGCAATGGGCTTGAAGGCTGGAGATGAGTTTGAAATTAGGCTGGGATACAAACATATTCACCTAATTCAACTAGGTGAAAGCGATAAAAAACTAACCTCACAAGATATAGATTCTGACGAATCAGACGAAGATTTGGAAGACGAAGACTAAATTTGCTGATGGTAAGGATAAGTTTCAGGTGATGATAACTTGTCCTTACCCCCACAGCAAACTGGTAGCCAGCTAAAAAATACGATTAGACCCCTTGCAGAAGTCACCAAATTGAGTAGAGTCTTGATTAATCAGCAAGAAATCTATAATGCAAGAAGTCTATCGTGTTTTTTTGTTTATTTTGATAACTTTCTTTGAATCTTCGGTCAACGCCTTACTGGCGTTTATAGAAAATGCACCGCCACTAGTTATAGTGACGGCATTTTTTCTTTTCTGGATAGTTTGCTGGTTGCCAGTAGCAACAGTATCGGCAATATTGCTTAATTGGCAACCTCCTAAACCTTTACAGCCAGAGCAAAAAATGCCGTTATTGGTGTCACTTTACCTATTAGCTCCCCCGATCCTCTGGGGAGTTGTTTGGTTGACTAATAAATCTTTTTCAGATTACGGCTTTGTTGGCAATCTTTCAACTCTTGGTTTTTTAGCACTAGGTTTTAGTTTAGGAGTGCTGAGTCTAACTATTGTATTTGGTGGGCAATTCGGGTTAGGTTGGTGTTCTTTTGAAAAGTCGAATTTCAAGTTACTACTACCCATCTTGCTACCAATTTTCTTGATAGCGTTGTTAGTCGGTGGGATAGAAGAGTTAGTTTTTCGCGGTTTCCTGTTCACAGAATTAGCGCAGGATTACCCAGTTTGGGTAGCAGCAGCAATTTCTAGCTTGATTTTTGCCTTGTTACACCTGATTTGGGAGCAACGCGAAACTGCACCCCAACTTCCTGGATTATGGCTGATGGGAATGGTGCTGGTATTAGCACGCTTTGCTACCAGTGGTAATTTGGGTTTAGCTTGGGGATTGCACGCAGGATGGGTATGGGCGATCGCTACCATAGATACAGCAGAACTAATTACTTACACTGGTATTGTCTCTGACTGGTTTACAGGTAAAAATAAAAAACCCTTAGCGGGTTTGGCGGGAATTATTTGTGTATTGGGAACTGGAGTAATTATCTGGTTCAACTCTTAAGTATTTTAATTTTCTGTAAAAAGTTGCTAGCCAGATCCCCGACTTCTCAAAGAAGTCGGGGATCTAAATCCACCCTTAGTACTAAAAACTACTCATTCCTTCTAATTCTGTCGATTTCTCGTTGTAATTCTTCAATTTGACGGCGTAAAACTTCTGTTTGACTTGCGGAAGATTCTGCTGCAACATTTACCGATCCGGAAGCAGGCGATCGCTGATAATTTCCTCGGCGAATTTGCTGATATTCTTCGGATACAGCCCACGCCCGTAAGTAATGTAAGCGTTCAACAGGGAAAGGATGACTCAACATCATACCCTGAGCGCCATTGTAGATCAAGAATTTATATATCTGATTCAGTCCATCTTCATCCAGTGCCTGATAATTTTCTGACTGCTTGATAAACTCTTGTAAACTACATTCATTGGCATATTTGTTACTACCGCCAGAGAGTTTCATCATCGTTGACATCACAGGATTCAAGTCATCCATTACTAGTAGTGCAGCGCGATCTGACGATAACTCGGCTTTGCGCCGCCACTCAAAAAAGGCATAAATCAAGCCTTGTGTGACAATATTACCGATGCCAAAGGTCAATTCTCCCAAGGCAGAAGCAGCATTCATCGCCCACATCGCCATTTGAATTAAAATAGTATGACCACATTTAATATGCCCCAGTTCATGGGCTAGCACCGTCCTCATCTCGGCTTCGTCTAGTAAGTCTAGTATCCCTGTATTTATGACTATATAAGGATTCTCTTGCCCCAGCGCATAGCTATTTGCTTGGGGATTTTGCGAGACAAACAGTGTTGGTTCTGGGTAAATGTCCAAATCTCGGACGCATTCCCGAAACATCTGGTAAATAGTGGAATATTGACGCGGCCCAACTTGGATGCTGTTACCCATTAGATAGACTAATTGAGGGCGTTCGTAGATAAATTCCACAAATTTACGAGCGATTAAATCAAATCCTGGTAAATTTCGTAAAGCTTGCTCGGCTTGGCGATCTAGTGGATGCCTGAAGGCTTCGCTGGAAATTCCTGTGTAAGTTGGCATAATTTAGGGTATTGGGTGATTGGTCATTGGTCATTGGTCATTAGCAAAGGACAAAGGACAAATGACAAATAACAAGATAATAGAAATGGGGCAATTGGAAGTAAAAATCACTTTGTATGGAATTGAAAGCGTGTGATTGAGGCAGAAGTTCATTTGTCACTACATAACTTTTTGCGATCGCAAGCGGGGTTCCCTTCCTGGCCCCATCATTTGACGATGGCACGGTTGGTAGCACGCGCCTTGCGCCTGGGACGTAGTGCCCTAATTCAAGTAGGGGCAGTTAGTGGCTATCAAGGGCGGTATCGTACTAGTTTCGTAGCATCAGCCCTAATGTGGCATGGCCCTGTAATTATTGTTGCTCAAGAAACAGTGCAGCAACTTCTACTGCGGGTGGAAATTCCCCGTCTACAGCAATGGCTACCAACCAATAAATCGATTAGGACAGGTGATGCTTGGCCTGATGCTGAGTTCCAAGGGCTACTCTTAACTTCCCCAGAAGCTTGGTTAAAAGGACAATTGGCTGGTGGTGGCTCACGCTTTCCCCAAGGCATCCCCACAATTATTGATGGGGTAGACGATCTCGAAGACTGGGTGCGTCATCAACTTACCCAAGATATTCAACCCGATGATTGGGATCAACTCATGCTAGCTTGTCCCAACCAAGCGGAGGCAATTCGCGAAGCACGGATACAACTAACACACGAACTTTTTCAGCATCCTGCCAATCCCTATGAATGCTATCTAATTTCCCAGCCAGAAATAGAAATTTTAAGCCGTCTCTATTCTGCTTTCGAGTCAGTACAAACACTGCCAGAACCTTGGAAACAATTCTGGCAACAATTTCAAACCCTTGATGAAAATCTTTCCCCCCCTACTCTCTCATCTCCCCCTGCTCCCCCCCCTCTCTTCTGGGCGACTATTGCCCATCGACAAGGTTTATTTTCTTTGCACTACGCCCCAATGGAATTAGGAGAAATACTTTCACCTGTTTGGCAGCGACAACCAGTAGTTTTAATTGGTAGCGCTATCGAACCGGAAACTGAGGCTCCCCTTTTTCACCAGCGCTTGGGTTTGGACGATTTAACTTGCCTGAAGTTCTCTTCGGAAAGTCAAGCGGAAGCAATTCAACTGTATGTACCCTATAAGTTGCCTCTACCCAACACACCAGAATTTCAAGCGGCATTTATTCACAAAGTCCGCACACTGGTTTGTTTAAGTGCAACAGCACCAGGATTAACGGTTGTCTTAGTGGGAGATGTACCACTAAAGGCTCAAGTGGCGACAATTCTAGCCTCAGAGTTTGGTTCGCGGGTGCAAGTAGAAAAAACTTGTTTAGATGAAAATGGTATTTTGATTAGCGGTTGGGAATTTTGGCGAGAACATCAACGAGTCTTGCCAGCGCCCCATCTATTAATCATTGCTACTTTGCCCCTACCATCTTTAGAAAATCCTCTGGTAGCTGGTAGGGTAGCTCTTTATAAGCGATCGCATCAAGATTGGTTCCGTTTATACTTGTTGCCAGCAGCTTTAAATGAATTACAACGGGCGATCGCTCCAGTACGAGAAAGTCAAGGAATTGTGGCTTTGCTTGATAGTCGTGTAGTTAACCGCAGCTACGGCGCTCAAATTCTCGCAGCTTTAAGTCCTCTGGCACGCATTAACTATCTCGATCCCAGTCTGTTTTCCAATACCGATGAGGAAAATTCTGCCTAAAGTTCAGTTACCAATGCCCAATTTAAATTTTGTCAACCAAAGCGCGATCGTCTAAAAGCAAGCACTATTATCAGCTTATAGAAGGTGATGGAATTCATTGTCTTTCTGTAGGCATGATTCCTGGCAAAATAAATTTAGAACCTAAGTAGAATTTGAGTTGCTGATTATGGGTGAAGCAAAGCGTCGTAAAACCACACTAGGGGAAACATACGGTCAAGAGACTCGGATCTTGTCTTGGGTTCCAATCACAAAAACTCAAGGCGAACAATTTGTCGCTTGGACTACTCGTGGTGCTTGGATAGGCATTGGTCTCATGGTTGTAGGATGGGCAACAATCCGTTTTATCGGCCCAGCTTTCGGTTGGTGGCAAGTAGTCTATTAATTCTGAATTCATAATTGAATTAGTTGGATATCTAGATATCCAACTAATTCAATCCCACAAACAAAGACAATTACGCGCGACTGTTTCGACAATCATGACAAATTACGTTAGCGCAAGGGTAGCAAGCTTGCGTACCCCTATGGGAAGGAAGCTAGGCGCAGCCTCTCGTACAAAGCGTTATGACTAATTACGAATTAGTTAACTGAGTTATTAATAAAAAATAATTACTCTCTTGGGATAGATAATCGAAATATATTATATATTCATTAAATTTGGCAAAACCAAACTAAGATAATAATCCTTCTAAATTATCGTGTTTTGGTTCGTACAACTTTTTAAAAATAATCCGAAAATACCTGTAAATATTGCCTAAATGGCAACATTGTTCTGCTGAGTTTAGGTATCGTCAGTATTAAGTTTTTCCATTGTCGATTCTACACTCAAATTTCTCTTACTAATTACGTTGGCTTTGTATAAAGTGTTGCTTTTATTCTCCAGCAACTACTTAATTTAGAATTTGCACTGTCATCTTCTTAACTTTACATATATGGGAGGAACGAATTTGGTATAACTAATCATTTGTATATACCAAAATCTACGTTAAAAAGAGAACAGATTAAAAATTTAAGCAAGAGACACTATAACGATGTAAAACTACATTCTGTCGTCTAATAACAGTGCATTTGACTGCACATAGCCAATATAAACCAAATATGTAGCTTTTCTGTAGTTGACTAGTGCTAAATTTAAGTTACTCTTAAAGCGGATCGCTTACTCTAAGAATCTACTCTGACAGAGGTGTATAAAGATATAGTTAAATTTAGCAATTCTGTCCGAAATTTTGAATTTGCAAACTGAATAGTTTGATACGGCTCTCAAAACCTCGATCCACTACCCTAAACAAGGTAGTCAATTAACGACTCAATATCATCTGTCTGGTAATTGTAATGAATAGTTTACAATACCAATGGGTGAGAAAATCTAAAGAAAATATAAAAGAAACTCAAATTACTGTGGTGTCTGGAGGACAAAAGTGTTTCTGAGACTAGCACATCAACATCGACAATTTGTCCAAGATTTGGTAATGAACCTACAAGCCTTGGCGATTGTATTAGAGCGACGTGGGTATCCTGCATCCTGCTATACCTGTGGCGACCAAATGAATAGTGCATCGTTTATGGTTAGCTTGGGTGATAACCATCTGATTCGATTTTTAGTGTCCGATTACGGCATTACTTGGACGGAAATGCGGGATGACCGCGAATTAATGAAGCTAGAGGGTGCGGAGGCAATTAGCCAGCTAGATGAACTGGCCGATCTTGTCAAGCAATCTATGCAAAATGATACAGGCTCTAAAACTCTTGCCAAGAAGTATTAAGTTTCAGAGATCGATAGCAAATTAGAAATTGATTAACGGTAACTGTTAATCAGTAATAGTGGTTTAGTTAGCGATCGCTCTTACCTATTTCTCCATTACCATTAAGTGATTGGACATAGCTAGCCCATCGCACATTTTCTGTAGCTGCCAAAATCTCATGAGCCGGATTTTCAGCCTACTCCTGCGGTCAAAATCACCGTTATTGCGCGTTACTAAGGTGTCCGATAGTGAATCTGGGCAGTAGCAGCAATTATAATGTCAGATGCCATACACTTAAAGTCCATTGCCAATTAAAATAAAGGATGCCCAATAGTACGGATGACTAAAGTCATTAACTGCTGCTACGGGTGCATTGTGAATTATTTCCTTCCAGTTTCCAGTAATTAATGAGACTTGAGCTTGACGTAAAGCTTCAGTTTTACTCATATTTTCAGTAGAGAGAATACCATAAAAAGCACTCATGAGTGCTTGCGTACCACCATCATCTACAGACCATAAAGAGGCGATCGCGGCTCTAGCGCCGGTTTGTTGCATCTGATAGCCAAAGCCCAAAATTTCCTCACCGTTACCTAACTTGCCTCCCAAACCGGTTTCACAGGCGCTCAACACTACCAAATCTACATTCGGGAGTGACCAAGTGGCGACATTTCTAAAATTAACGCGATCGCCATTCCCGAATAAAATAAACGAATCTTCTGGTTTACCAACCACAAAGGCTGCATGAGTCGCTAAATGGACAATCGTATAATCATCCATTTGGGGTACAGCGACTCTGGGGGTAAAGGCATCGTCTAAAAGTTTCGTAGTTTCAGGAACCGCAGCTGCTAGACTTTCCACCTCCCGCGTTGCAAAGGGTAAGCCAGCAAAAGCAACTTGTCGATTACCAACTTTGATTTGATAATTACCTTTAGTAAAAGCACCCGCTAAAACCCGCAAAGTAGATTGTTTTGGGGTGTTTAAGTTAGTTAGGCTAGCCGATGTAATGTGATTCAGATTAAAGCGCTGCACCAGCCATTGTTTGCCATCATATAAAGCAGTTAACGGAATGTAGCGTAACCGATCGTCTGGAGCGTAAATCAGAGTTTGCGTACCTGATAGCTTCAAGTCTTTCTCTATCGGTTTAATGAGCCAGTCATATAATTGGCGTGCAGGTGCTTTAATATTTCGACTGGGATTGATTAAAGCTTGGCGGAAAGCATCAATTGTTTGATAGAGGTTTTCGCGCTTGACAGCAACGGTGCGATGAATTGGTGGGGATTCAGGAGTTACCAATACCAATTCCAAACTATCTTTTAAAATCAGTGGGTAGAGTAGTGCTGATTTTTGAGGTAATCGCGCCAAATTATCTCGAAGTTCGTTGAGACTCTCCAAATCCAAATTTTGCCGCCTAGCTGTACGGCTAATTTGCTCTACCTGTGCTTTCACTGAAGGACTATTGATAAATTGGTTAAATCCATCTAGAAGTTGCTGTTGATTTAAGACTAATTGTTCGATGCGTTGTTTCTGTTCGAGCGATCGCTCCTTGGGGGAAATTTTCCGTAGTGTTGTCAGTTCTTTACCCAGCACAACAGCATTATCCACACTTTGATCCAACTTTTGTTTAATTGGTTTTTCTGTTGCCGCTATATTAATACCTTTGACAGTACGTTGATTACCCGGCACGGTCTGGAGATATTCCTCTAGTTCTTCAACTTTGAGTAAATCCATTGTCCTTTGTGCTTCAGCAACACGTTCTTGTTTGAGCAATCGTTCACCCAAAATGCGATATGTCTGGCTAACAGTTATGTTGTAAGCATCTGGTTGCGGCGCACTCAATGCTGATGGATTCAAGCGAGCTTTCTCACGATTAATCAAGCAATGCTTGTAGAAAAAAATTGCTAACTCTGGCTGGTTTTGGATATCGAATAAGTAACCTATGTTACTGTAGGTTTTGCCAAGTCGAACCAGATCCCCAAGTTCTTTGTTAATTAATAAAGCTTGCTGATAAGATTGAAGTGCTTCTGGATACTTTTTTTGATTTTGGTAGATTCTGCCAATATTGTTGAATGTTACCGCTTCCCAAGAGCGCTCTCCAAAGTCCCTGCTGATGGCTAATGCTTTCTCTAATTTCTGCAACGCTTCTTGCGATTGACCTTGACGAGATTCTTTGATAGCTTCTTCATTGAGCCTTGCAATTTCTGAGAGTTCATTATTCTTGGGTAAAGCTTGAGCTTTTTCTCCAGATTCGTACCTCAACCTTGCATTTGTATTTACCTGGTTATTGTCTGGGTATGCCATCCCAAAACCTAGTAAGCTAAGTAGAGATAAAGTAACAACACTCACATGCCGGAGATTAGGCTGCATAACAAAACACTCCCTATGCTCGGAAGGTAAATATTAAATCAATAAGTCCGGCAACGCAATTAATTTTTATGCTATTCAATAATTTGGAAAATTTATAGGCACTGAGAAATTTGAAGATGTCAGAAGAAAAACCCAGCCGACCAAAATTGCCACCAACCAGCGCCCTTGACAATCCATCCAGTCACGAGTTTGGGAATTGGTTTGAATATCCTGTCAGAGTGCAACCCCACCACACAGACTATGCCGGTCTTGTCTGGCACGGTTCCTATCTAGCTTGGATGGAAGAAGCGCGGATTGAATGTTTGCGATCTATAGGGATTGAATTTGCTGATTTAGTTGCTATAGGTTGTGATTTACCAGTTGTAGAACTGTCAGTGCGCTATCACCGTTCAATTCAATTGGGTATGGCAGTGGTAGTAAAAACCCGCATGGCTGAGGTGACAGGTGTCCGCATCAATTGGGATTATGCCATTGTCTCAACTGATGGACAAGAATTATACGTTACGGCTAAGGTGACATTAGTGGCTTTAGATCGCGAAAGAGGCAAGATTATGCGTCAGTTGCCGCCGAGTTTTAAGGATGCCTTAGCCAAGATTTCAGCATTAAATAATGATTGACCAAGAAAGGTTGTCATTTCATATTTTATACTTCACCTTTCATTAGTAAAAGTGAAGTATAGATTGTTACTTTCCAGTTTGGATCTGCGACAGATTTTGAGCAAACTGCGTTACATAATGCCAAATATCTTGGGGAGTAATGCCAAAACTAATATTTAATAAAACAAGGATTGCCGCAAGAGTTAATGCAGTACTCACGGTTGCTTTCAACAATTTCCATAATATTATGAAGATTATCCAAGCTATAATCAACGTAATAATCATATATATTAATTCCTTAATAATTGCCCTTGTTTGAGAGTGGGCCGATTCAGAAAGGGGAAATTTTTATCTAAAGTCAAAACTACTATTGCTAAAGCTATTAGACCTAATTTGGAATAGATACTAAAGCTAAGATTTTTGTCTAACTGTGCCAATGCCATATTAGCTGAAAATGATCCAATTATTCGGGTAAAAGGCAACTTATTTGGCAAGTTGGCAGAATTACTGGAAAGACTTTTTTGAAATTTTTGTATCAATAATCACAAGATACGAGAGTTAGATTAGGACTCCGATTTGATTTTTGAAAACATCCTGAGACTGAAAGGCTGTTGTATCAGGGTTTCATTTGAAATTTTGTTCAGAAATCAGACAGGAGTCCTAATAGTTGCTAAAAAAATCTATTCAGCAACTAGTAAGATAATTACTGTATCAACTCGAAGGATTCAAAAAACTTTCTGACATCACTGACTTGAGGATTTTTATCGCTTCCAACGAAGAGTATATACAACCGTTGATTAACAATAAAAACTCTACCCGTCATAAAAATTCCTTCTTTTTCATCCCACAGCTTCATTTCTATGCCCGGATATGCACCTAGAGTAATATTTTCCTGACTTAGTAATTTTTTCCCATCCTTTAACATTGCTTGTAGAGCAGAATCCAATAATTCACTTGAAGGAATCTGAGTCACATCATTGTTAAAGTCAGCATAGCTAACCATAAACACATTTGTTTCATTAGTACTCAGATACATTTTTGTAGACTCAACACCTTCATGCATCTCGCTATTATCTGGTGTCATGTCTGAAATTTGCTCACCGGGCATGAGAATAGAGAATTTACCTTCATCTGGAGAGAATTTTTTCCATTCTGGTGCTGGTGCGATACCTTCGATGCTGCACGCATCGCAAATCTCACTTGATGTCGGTAATTGGGTTAGATTTAGATTCTGGCTATTTCTTGCATCAACTTTAGGACTATTGAATGTTGTTGCTGATACCAAAACCAAAGCTGCTAGAAGTAATTTGTTGGACTTGATGATTTGTAACATTGAATTGCCTGTTGAAGTGGACAATTCCATCATCTACAACTGATACTTGAGTACAAACTTGCGTTGTAATTGAGTTAATTTAGTTAAATAGTCTTTTTAATGACTGCGAAAATATTGACGGTATAACTCACATCTCGGCGTTACTTGATCACCTTGTAACTTTACTAGTCCTAGACTATATAATTTAAATCTTATAACATTGGGCAAATGTACTGGACTACTACTATAAGCAACCTCTTGCATTGCATCCCATAATTCTGGTTGTTGCTGCAAAATAGATTCTAGGCGTTGCAGATGTTTACTATAAATGCCTTCTGCTGTGGCTGCGGTTTGCAAAAATTCGGCTAAATTGATTTCTTGCCGAGCAATTTGATACAGAGCTAAACGCACTAAAAATGGATGCCCTCCCACCAATCCTGTCAACTTTTCTACCTCTATATCGCTCCAATTGAGTTGATGCCGTTGGGCTAAATCCTTTACTTGTTCGTGGCTAAATTCTAGTAATTCCACTGCCAAGCCAACGTTAAATGGTGATTGGTTGATATCTACTGGTACATAAGCTTCAGTGGAATATACTAACACCAACCGAAGTTTTTTCCAGATATCTCGACGTTTGGCTTCTTCATGTAAAGCGCGTAATAATCCAAAAAAATCTCTGTAGATTTTGGGATATTCAAATAATCTATCGACTGTTTCTAAGCCTAAAACTAACGGTTGATTGATTTCTGGAAATAAATAGCGCTCAAAGTAATTTTTACAAGTTTTCATATAGCCAAAGCGCTGTCCCGATTTCCAATGCTCATCGAGTTGTTGCAGCAATTTTTCGAGTAATTCTCGATTATTTCCCGCAACTGCTTCGGTGACGGTATCGCAAAACCAGCGCAGAAATTTATTTAAGTCGGAGAAAAACTCCTCTTCTGCTAGCTGAAAATCGATAGCTACTGTTATATTTCCTTGATTTTCTGATTGATGCAGAATCCGCGCTAGGAGTGAAGATTTACCCATCTGCTGCGGTGCTTTGATGCGAATTAGGAAACCTGGTTTTTTGATTTCTTCGTAACAACGCTGTTCTATGGGAGGACGTTCTACATAAAAGGGAGAGTCTAATGCTACTTCCCCTTCTGGATATTCAAGTTCGCAAGTAGAGAGTAAGGAAGGAGAAAATGATGGAGAATTATTTATTTTTTCTATTTTTTGGGGTTTTTGTGTATATGTATCTGCGAGTACTTCAAAATCGGCAATTTCCTTGACTTCAAAATCTAATACATTGCAAAATTCTAAAAAGTTGAGATAGTCAACTGGTTTTCCATTAAGGAAATTGTAAGCTGTTGATTGTTTGCGATCGATTCTCTCAGCTAAATCGATTTGACGGGCAAAGCCTTTTTCTCTCATCCTTTGCTTGACAAGGGTAATGCACTCTGTACGAACTCTAATTCCGCGTGGCATAGCTGGGTTATAAAAAAACTATGCAATTTACATTACAGGATAAGTGTTTATTTGGTAAAGTCAATTACAACTCAATAGCAACTCAATAAAAACTCAATACGTACTCAATATTCTCGAAATTAAACTCAAGATAGGCATCCATGTAATTGTTATCTATTGGAAATTAAATTATGACTGGAGACTACGAGTATAAAGTTGGTGGCAGTTTAGGAGAAGATGCTCCCAGCTATGTAACACGGCAAGCGGATTCTGACCTTTATTACGGATTGAGGGCAGGTGAGCTTTGTTATGTTTTTAACTCCCGACAGATGGGAAAAACGAGTTTGTTGGTGCGGACGATGAAACAGTTACAAGCTGATGGTTTTGCTTGTGCTGTGATTGATATTTCGGGATTGGGTAGTCAGGATATCAGCCTTGAGCAGTGGTATGCAAGTATTGTTGATAGCCTGTTGACTGAACTTAATTTTGTTGAACCAGAAGATTTGGTTGTGTGGTGGGACAAATCTATCGAAATTGCTCCGGTGCGACGTTTGGCGAAACTTTTTGATGAGTTGTTACTGCCAAATATTAGCCAAAATATTGTGATTTTTCTCGATGAAATCGATAGTATCCTTCGCTTGGAGTTTCCGGCGGATGATTTTTTTGCTTTGATTAGAAGTTGCTATCAAAGACGCTCTTTTAAAGCTGAATATAGACGTTTGACTTTTGCTTTAGTTGGGGTAGCAACACCTTCAGATTTAATTAAAGATGAGGAAAGAACGCCGTTTAATATTGGTACAGCGATTCAACTTTATGGTTTTAAATTAGATGAAATTGCACCTTTAGCAAAGGGGTTAGAGGGGAAGGTGGAGAATCCTCAAGCTTTGATGCGAGAGGTTTTGGCTTGGACGGGGGGACAGCCTTTATTGACACAGAAGGTTTGTAATTTGTTAATTCGGGATTTGAAAAACCCCAATTTGCTAGCGAGGAGGGGAGAAAAATGGGTGGAAGAGGTGGTGAGGAGTGGAATTATTGATAATTGGGAAGCGGAGGATGAGCAACAGCATTTAAAAACTATTCGGGATAGGATGCTTGCTAAGGAGCAAATTGCTGTGGGTTTGTTGGGTTTATATCAGCAAATTTTGCAGCAGCGTGAGATTAATGTTGATCGTAGTCTCGAAGAGATGAGGTTACGGTTGACTGGTTTGGTGGTGGAACAGCAGGGAAGATTGAGAGTTTATAACCAAATTTATGCGAATGTTTTTGATTTAAGTTGGGTTGATAATGAGTTAGGTAAATTACGTTTTTATGCTAATAATTTAAAGGCTTGGGAAGAGAGTGAATATCAGGATGAGTCCTATTTATTGCGGGGGGAAGATTTAGAAAAGGCTCGTCTTTGGACTGATGGAAGGAGATTAAGCGATACTGATTATCGGTTTTTGTCTGCGAGTGTGGAAACCGAGTTAAATCAGAAGGTTGTGGAAACGGAAGAGAGACAAAATCAGGCTTTAGAGCAAGAGAAGAAAGCCAAACAGCGTTTACTACAAACACAACAAAATATTGAAAATACACTTATTGAAGAAAAGCTAGTAAATAAACGGCTAACCAAATTACAAAAAAGAACAAGACGGGTATTGCTGATTGGGGCATTCGGATTAATTATCATGACAATCATAGCAGGGATATGGTTTAACATTGCGCGAGAAACACAAATAGCAGCAGATTTGGAATTAAACGGTGCGCTTGTACAACAGCAATTTGAAAATGACCCACTGGGAGGAATGCTAAGAGCGATGGAAATTGCTCGAAAACTACAACAGCAAGTCAGCGATGGTCGCCCTTTAGAAAAATATCCGGCTCTAAATCCAATGCTAGCTTTACGAAGTATCTTAGTTAATATTAAAGAACGTAACCAGTTTAAAAATTCCGTACTTTTTGCACGTCAGCAAGTATCATTTAGTCCTAATAGTCAGTATTTTGCAACAGCAGGAGATACAGTAGCTCTATGGGATAGTAAAGGGAAAAAGCTTGCTGAGTTTCATGGCAAAAAACCAGGTGGTACAAAATGTGATGGTAGTAGTTGCATTTTTTATAGTGTGAGTTTTAGTCCTAACAGCAACCAAATTGCAGCAGCACACAATGACGGCTCAATAGTGTTACTGAAAATATCCGGGCAAAAGCTTGTGAAATTTAAGGAGTTTAAAGCACATTCCGATATTGCAGGTAGCGTCAGTTTTAGTCCAGATGGCAAGCTACTTGCTACTGCATCTCAAGAAGAGAATGAAGCATTTTTATGGGACTTGTCAGGAGAAAAAAAAGCTGAATTTAAAGGTCATACAGATATTATTAATAGCGTCAGTTTTAGTCCAAATGGTCAATTAATTGCAACTGCCAGTAATGATAAAACAGCACGCTTATGGAATCTTTCTGGACAAAAGCTTGCCGAATTTCAAGGGCATAAGAACGTAGTGAATGATGTTACTTTTAGTTTTAATAGTGATTTAGTTGCAACTGCCAGTAGCGATAACACAGCACGGTTATGGAATTTATCTGGGCAGCAAATAGCAGAATTAAAAGGAGGACTTAACAGTATATTTAGTGTGAATTTTAGCCCTGACGGTCAACAAATTGTAACTGGAGGAGGTGATGGTAAGGTGCGCTTCTGGAATTTATCTGGACAACAACTAAGTGAATTAAAAGTTAGTCCAAATCTTCTTACCAGTACAACTTTTAGTCCCGATGGTAAGCAACTTGCCACAGCCGGAAATGATGATATGGTAAGGTTGTTTAATTTATCAGGAACAAAGACAACAAACGAATTTGACTTGCTTACTGATAGAATTGTCGATTTTATGTTTAATCCACAAATTGTTGACAATGTAAGCTTTAGTCCTGATGGTAAGTTCATTGCAACAACTGAAGATGGAATGATGAGGATATGGACTTTAGATGGACAAAAAATTCACGAACTTAAACCGCCTGAAAATTTTGTCGATTCTGCAAGTTTTAGTCCTGATGGTAAGTTCATCGCTACAGCAGAACCAAAAGGTTTGAACTTTATCAAATTGACTTTATGGGATTTGGCAACACAGTCATTAAAAAAAATAACAGAGTTTCAGTATCATGTAAGCATGATTTATGGTAATTATATAAGTTTTAGTCCCGATAGTAAGCGACTTGTGACACCAGGAATAGATAAAGATAATAATCAAACAGTACAGTTAAGAGATTTATCAGGAAACATTATTAATGAGTTTAAGATTGAATTTTTGGCAGCCAGGATGAGTTTTAGTGATGATGGCAAACAAATAATCGTTGTTGGTGATACTTTAGGTGCAGATAAAAATAGCAAGAAGCTATATGAATATAAGATAGTGCAGTTTTGGAAATTATCAGGAGAAAAAGTAGGTGAATTTAAAGTACCGAAGAAGCAATCAGTGATGGATATTAGTAATGATTTTGAAAATGCAGTAATTGCTACTACCATCATAGATGAAGAAGATAAAGATTACGGCACAGTTTTGTTGTGGAAACTATCTGGAGAGAAACTCGCCGAATTCAAACCATATCAAGGTTTAGTTAAAACTGTGGAATTTAGTCCTAATGGCAAGATAGTTGCAACATCAGGAATTGATAGCACAATCAAGTTGTGGAACCTCAACGGAAGGCAAGTTGGTGAATTTAAGTTAGGTCAAAATAATAGCAAATTAAAAACTAGATATGGTTTAGATAACAGAACTCGAAATGATATTAACTGGATGAGTTTTAGTCCTGATGGCAAGATGCTTGCTGCTGCATGTAATGATGGGATGATACGTTTGTTTGTAGTTGATAATTTAGAAAAAATGTTAGAGCGAGGTTGTAAGTGGTTGGATGATTACCTTGCTACTCATCCTGAGATGCGAAAAGAAATTTGCCCTGATAATAAATAGCCACACTACACATTTGTGGTATGGGGGAAGTGCGATCGCATTTATTGGGTTGATGAGAAAGTGCGATCGCATTTGTGATGTTGGGGAAGTGTGATCGCCTTTGTGATTTTGGGAAGGTGCGATCGCCTTTATTAGGGTTGATGGGAGTGCGATGTCTGACGACAAGCCTTACGGCTACGCACTACCTGTCATCAGACGGATTGGAGAGTTCCGCTAAAATAAGTAACACAGTCATTAGGCGCAAAGTTATGAGCAATCAAGAACTAGAGCAACAACTCCTCAGCCTCGACTTAGCAGAAAGGATTCGCATCCTTCAACTTTTGGCTCAAAGCCTGACAGTGCCATCATCACAGCCATCCCGAACCCCTGACGAATTTGATTTAACCTGCGATCGCACTCCTCAGCATCCCCTACGCAAAATCCCCGTGACAATTCCTCCAGATTTTGACGAACCCATGCCTGAATTATGGGATGCTTTGGGACAATGATTTTGCTAGACACCCACATTTGGCTTTGGTGGCTCCATACTCCAGAACAGCTTTCTGAGCGTGGACGTACCTTATTAACCATAGGCGAAAATCAAAATGCCCTCATCGTTTCTGCCATTTCTGTTTGGGAAATCGCAGTCAAGCATAGTAATGGGAAACTACCACTTCCCCTTACCGTCAATGAATGGTTCGCACTTGCAAAAACTCGACCTGGAATTACCATAGAACCACTCGATCCACTAGATGCAATCGCCAGCACCCAATTACCCGGCGACTTCCACAAAGACCCAGCTGATCGTATTATTGTTGCGATCGCCTACCGCCGCAATATAGAACTTATGACCTGCGATCAAAAAATTCTCAACTATCCACACGTCAAAACACTTTGGTAAGTGCGATGTCTAACGACAAGCATTACGGCTACGTGTTTTGGTTTTGGGCTATGCGTTTTGGTTTTTGGGCAGTGCGATCGCATTTATTGTTGATGAGATGAAGTGCGATCGCTAAGTTTCAGCCTATTTTCTCCAATAGTGCTTCATTGATAACCGTTTGATAGCCTACCCCTCGTTTTTCTGCCTCTTCTTTCGCCCAGGCTATGATTTTAGGATGAAATCTGATAGAAATCGGCTCATACTTTTCCTCTTCATCCTTAGCCGGTCGTCCACGCTTCCTGAGTGTAACCCCAAACTGATCTGCGATCGCATCTCTGAATATTTGGTTTTCTTCTGGTGTAACTCGTCTTGCTCTCTCAAAAGGAAACTCAGATTCCTGACTCATATTGTTGACACTCCTTTTTTGTAGCTCTTCTTGCACTAATTATCCTTATTTGCTCACCTCGCATGGTAAAAACAACTACAACAATTGACCCATCTTCTATTTCACCAATCGCCAATTCTCTTTCTTCTCCCTGAGAATGAATAGAGTCTTCCGTAAACAGAAGATAAGGGTCGGCAAAAACTGTTACAGCTTCCTCGAATTGAATACCGTGTTTCAAAAAATTTGATTCGGCTTTGTTGTCGTCCCACTCAAAACGCATTTATAGTATATACCAAAAATATTTACCTTTGCTATACTACACGGACTTTGACTTTCGGATGAAGTGCATAGACGCGATCGCATTTGTGATGTTGGGGAAGTGCGTTAGCGCAGCTTAACGTTCGCGTAGCGTCTCGTAGAGAAGTTATCGCATTTGTTGGGTTTGTGGATGGCGATCGCTTTTGTGATGTAGGGGAAGTGCGATCGCTTTTGTGATGTTGGGGAAGTGCGATCGCATTTGTTGGGTTTGTGGATGGCGATCGCCTTTTGTTTTTTTGGAAAGTGCGTTAGCGCAGCTTAACGTTCGCGCAGCGTCTCGTAGAGAAGTTATCGCCTAAAACAGAGTTTTGCTTACCGCCACAACCACTCATGCAAGGATATAACATCTAAAATACTAACAATTAATCTGGGATTTTTGGCTTTTAAGCAGAGAAAATAAATGAGAAGTTGGCGGTGAGGAGTAATGCCGAAAAAAGTAAGAGAGTTGAAAGCAATGGTGTCAAAAGTTGGCTATATTCTTCAACCAGGAAGAGGTAAAGGAAGTCATACATATTGGAAGCATCCGTTGTTACCCGAAGAACCCCTGACCATACCAGGTAAAGACGGCGATGATGCTCCGTTATATTTAGAAAAAAACATCCAACGGGTGCTGAAAAAACTGCAAGAAATGGAAAACACGGAAAACGAAGCAAAACAGGAGCCAGAAGAATGAACTATCACTACAGCATGGTAATTCAATGGTCGGAGGAAGATAGACTTTTTTTAGTACACTTACCTGAGTTCCCCTGGCAACAATTTCATACGCATGGTAGGACTTATGAAGAAGCAGCAAAAAATGGTCAGGAAGTAATTGAGACTTTTGTGGAAATGTTGAAAGAGGAAAACAAACCACTACCAGAACCGAGAATGCTTCCTAAAAAACCGTTGCAAGTTGCGTAAGTTAAGTGGGGGCTACGCATTTATTGTAGTTGGGGAAGTGCGTTGGCGCAGCTTAAAGTTCGCGTAGCGTCTCGTAGAGAAGTTATCGCGTTTGTTGGGTTTGTTGGAAAGTGCGTTAGCGCAGCTTAACGTTCGCGTAGCGTCTCGTAGAGAAGTTATCGCATTTGTGATTTTGGAGAAGTGCGATAGCGAAGCGCTGACTTGTCAATTCGCATTTTTGTTGAAGTTTGGAAAGTGCGATGTCTGACGACAAGCCTTAAGGCTACGCGGGTTTTTGATATTGGGAAAGTATAATATTTGATCGTTAGCCTTCAGCATTAGGCTGAAGGCTAAACAATAATTGGTCAAGAGCTAGAAAATCTGCCTTTTGGGTATCTCAATTAAAGGTTTTTATCGCAAAGAAATTATCCGCGATTGATTTTCTAACTTTTCAGTCGCTATTAAAACTTCTTGTCTTGCCCATTTATCTGCTGCCAAAATGTCATCTAAAGAGGGATTTGTACGGTTATCATTTTGATGGCGATCGCACACCCATTCGATACACCGAGGAATATCTAAAAAGCGAATTTTTTCATCTAAAAATAAAGCTACAGCTTGCTCATTGGCGGCATTTAAAACAGCTGGCATCGAACCACCAGCTTTACCCACAGCATAAGCTAACTGCATACAAGGATACTTTTGGTGATCTGGTTCGCGGAAGGTTAAGTTTCCAGCTTTGACTAAATCTAGTCGTTCCCAGTTGGTGTAGATGCGATCGGGCCAAGATAGAGCATACAGCAAAGGTAAGCGCATATCCGGCCAACCGAGTTGGGCTAAAACGGAAGTATCTTGCAGTTCAATCAGCGAGTGAATAATACTCTGGGGATGAATGACAATTTCGATATTGTCATAATCCAACCCAAACAGGAAGTGAGCTTCGATTACTTCCAGTCCTTTATTCATCAAAGTAGCAGAGTCTACTGTGATTTTCCGTCCCATCGACCAATTAGGATGCTTGAGAGCATCAGCAACGGTTACATCTGCTAACTTTTCTACATCCCAGTCGCGGAAAGCCCCACCAGATGCGGTGAGCAAAATTTTCCGCAAGCCATCTTTGGGAACACCTTGGAGGCATTGAAAGATTGCGGAATGTTCGGAATCGGCTGGGAGTAATTTTACACCATGTTTTTCGACTAGGGGTAGAACCACAGGGGCCCCAGCAATGAGAGTTTCTTTGTTTGCTAAGGCAATATCTTTACCAGCTTCAATCGCTGCGATCGTCGGTAGCAAACCAGCGCAACCAACAATCCCAGTTACCACGGTTTGGGAATCCCCGTAACGGGCGACTTCTATCACTCCGGCGTCACCTGCCAATAGAATCGGTTGGGGATCAAGGTCAATGAGTGCTTCTTTGAGCGCGGGTAATTTAGCTTCTGAGCAAATGGCTGCTATTTCCGGTCGAAACTGCCGAATTTGAGCAGCCAACATTTCGACATTGCTCCCAGCCGCCAATCCCACAATCCGAAACTGATCTGGGTACTGAGTGACAATATCTAAAGTCTGAGTACCAATAGAACCAGTGGAACCAACGAGAGTAATCGCTTTCACAATTGCTTAAGGATTTACAGACAACTCCCACTATAAATTGCTGGGGACTCTTTAATAACAGCAATCACTATAATCGATACACTGACTCCACGAGAGGGGAGATGAGGGACAAGGGGGACAAGGGAGAGGATCACTAACTAATGACTATTGACAAATAACAAATCAGGACTTACGCAAAATCATGAAAAAACGAACCACAGAGGGCGCAGAGGACACGGAGAAATAAGAGTTTCAGAGAGTTATTGCGTAAGTCCTACAAATGACAAATTCTCATATATATAGACAAAATTTGTATTTATAAATACTATACTTTTAAAGATAAATTCCGACAAAATTGACAAAATTAACCAAGTAGGGAACACTTTTAAGTAATTTTTAATCTGTACAGTTTGTTAATTATTTTGATGGAGGATTTAATATGCAAGATTTTACTCATAAATCGCTGTGTTACAGCCATAGTTAAAAGGATATATAAAGGAGTTTGTTGAAGCACTCAACCTTATGGTCAAAGTTCAGATAGTTATAAAAAAAGCTTTATGGAAAAATGATTTCCTGTTTCCAGCAGCAATATGGCTTGCCAGCCGAATATTTATTTGGACAGCTATGTTGCTGGTTGCGCCAAAGCTACCGTTAGCAACAGAGGAATTTTTGCCTAGTTTTAGCTGGGGAGTTTTTGATGCCTGGGATAGTATACATTACCGTGCGATCGCAACTTCTGGTTATGAATTTGTGAATGACGGCAAGCAGCATAATCTAGCCTTCTTCCCCCTATTTCCCTTAAGTATCTGGGTTTTGATGAAGTTGGGCTTACCGTTTGAATTGGCAGGCACCTTAGTCAACAATTTGGCATTTTTTGCAGCGCTTTACTGTTTGTACTTTTGGGTTAAGGAGCATTATGACATCAATGCAGCGCAATGGGTAACTGCTGTGCTTTCTTTGTATCCAGCTTCGATGTTTACGGGAGTGATTTACACAGAGGGGCTGTATTTGTTTTTGAGTACGGCGACTTTGCGGGCATTTGATCAAAAACAGTATGGCTGGACTGCCCTTTGGGGGGCGATGGCGACAGCAACACGTCCTACAGGTATGGCACTAATTCCAGCACTGGCGATCGCAGCCTGGAAAGAACGCCGACCACCCATTGCCTATATAGCTGCTTTGACTACTGCTATTGGCATACTTCTATTCAGTTTGTATTGTGCGATTTATTTTGGCAACCCTTTCGCTTTTATCGAAGCACAGCGGGGATGGCGACCAACTCTAGGGTTTGATTGGCAGGGTTGGTTAAATATGTTCATGCAAATTGCCGTTGGTAGTAAAAATTGGCAATTTGGCTGGGTTCAAAACTCCTCTGGTGCAATTCAAGACCCCTGGTATCTCTTGTTATTTGGCGTGATTGTTGCCAGTGGCTATCTTTTATGGCATTTCCGTCAACGTTTTAGTTCTGTAAAATTATTTTATGGGTTTTATGGTTTAGTCTTATTTTTGTTGATTCTGGCAAGCGAACAGTGGATCAATAACTTCCTCAACTTGTTCATGGTCTTAGGTGGTGGCTATGTGTTGTGGCGCTTACACACGCAACTGACCCCAGTTACAGTTATTTATGGCTTTTGTGGTATTGGTTTACTGTTGGCCTCTGGAGGCACTATTTCCTTGAGCCGTCTCGCCTACGGTATTGTGCCTTTGAACATAGCAATTGGTGTGCTGCTATCTCACCATCCTCGTCAAGGATATTTAATATTGGGCGCTTTTGTGACACTACTAGCCAAAATAGCTGTAGGATTTGCCCAAGACCACTGGGTTGGTTAAAAGGTTTGATCCATATATTTGTATTTGGTTCTTTCTTGGTAAGAAGTTGAATTTAAATTTCCTAATGAATCTATCCGATCAAACGAAGATAGCCCTTGCTTCATTATTTGTAGGTGTCGGTGCCATATCTTTTGGCTCTATTTTCGTAAGATTGAGTGAAACTGAACTTAGTCCCAATGCCACTGTATTTAATCGCCTTTGGCTTGGTAGTGTGGTCTTCTTGCTCTGGCATGGATACAAGACGATTCGTCAGCAACTTTACTTAGAAAAACCTGTACAACAGCAGCCCTACACTAGTCAGGATCTGTGGCTATTGCTTGGTGCTGGTATTTTTTGGGCTGCTACTTTAGTCTTCTTGGCTTGGTCACTGACTCAAACTAGCGTTGCGATCTCTAGTGTCTTACATAATCTCGCCCCCATATTTACTAGTTTAGGAGTGTGGCTGTTATTTCGTAAGGGTTTTGAGAAGCAATTCCTGATTGGCATGGTCATCGCCCTTGGGGGAGCGATCGCCATTGAATTTGAGGAACTGCAAATCGCTACAGACGAAGCTCAAGGGGGGTTTACTGCGATAATTTCTGCGGTTTTCTTGGGTGCATACCTGCTAATCGTAGAAAAATTACGAACCAAATTTTCTCCCGCCACAATTCAGTTGTGGATCTGTGCGATCGCGGCTTTAGCCATCTTCCCCATACTTTTGTTCACTCAAGCTCAGATTTTCCCCTCTACAGTCAGTGGGTGGCTTTGGGTCATTTCTCTAGCTCTAATTTGCCAAGTTTTAGGTCATGGGCTTTTGACCTATAGCCTTGCTAGGTTTTCTTCTGTGGTTGTCTCCTTGGTGCATCTATTAGAGCCAGTATTTAGTGGCATTTTCGCTCTTGTAATATTTTCAGAAAAATTAACTTTCTCAAATTGGGTAGGTTTTGCTGTAGTTTTAATCGGTTTATACTTAGCCATATCTAGCCAAGCTACTCTTAATTTGCCGTTCCAGGAATCTGTCAAAACTATAGTTAACACTTTCGTTAAAAGTATGACGCTCAAACTGTCATTACTAAAGCAACAATTCTCCGAAACACCAGCTTTATTAGGAGCTATCTCATTATTTGCTGCCCTAATTCCCATATCTTTAGCACCATCTCTGGCAAAATTGTGTCAACAAGAAATTGGTGCAAATGCTGTAGGATTTCATCGCAGTTGGATCGCCGCAGTCGTCTTTGGGCTGTGGAATGCACTTGAGGCTTTGCGTCGTCAACAATCTGATCATCAACCTATAGAACCGAAGCCTTTTACAAAACAGGACGTGTGGCTGTTATTGGCAATGGGAACTGCTGCAACTACCTCCCTATTATTGTGGGCTTGGTCACTAAGTCAAACTAGCGTTGCTAACGTGGCTTTACTGTCTAATTTGAACCCGTTATTTGTTGCTGCGGCTGGGTATCTGTTATTAGGTCGGCGCTTCGATAACAGATTTGTTATTGGTATGGTCATAGCGCTTTTAGGAGCGATCGCCTTTGAATTTCATAAAATGCAATTTGCAACTGACCAAATACTTGGTGATGCGCTAGCATTTTTAACCGCGATTTTTATCGCCACCTATTTGTTGCTGATAGAACAACTCCAAACCCGATTTACGACCGCAACCATCATGCTTTGGCGTTGTGGTGTGACTACAATATTTCTGTTACCTATCCTCCCATTTATCGAAGAGAGATTATTTCCCTATTCTTGGATGGGGTGGTTTTTCATTATTTTTCAAGCTCTCTTCTGCCAAGTGTTGGGTCAGGGACTTATAACTTATAGTCTCAGCAGACTTTCATCAGGCATCGTCGCCGTTACCCTTCTCCTCAATCCAGTCCTGTCTTCCATTTTTGCTTGGTTCATTTTTTCAGAACAGGTAGGCTTGTTTGACTGGGTAACTTTTGCCGTAGTTTTAGCGGGTATCTATCTAGCCCAATCTAGTCAATTCACAGTTCAAGTAACGAACGAAGGCTCGTAGCATCATAACATCTAGTACCGCAAGGCGGAAGTCAAAAGTCAAAAGTCAAAAGTCAAAAAGTTTTAATTTTGGGCTTTCTGGCTGTAATGAAATAGTAGGTTTATTTCCACCTACCTCTACTAGTAGGCTAGTAGCATCATAACAGCTAGTAAAAGTTCATTTATCTATAGGAATAATAAATAATTTGCTATTCGATTTGCCCGCAATCTTTAGGTAGTTTAGGTTAATTAATATCAATGTTTTATGGGTTTTATGGTTGATCAACGAAATATCTCTAAATTATTTGAAAGTTTGGATATCTAAGATAATCTACTATTCAATAGATGAGGATAATTAATTTTTAGTAATCAGAGTAAAACCGTTGGCTACTCCTATAATTTTACTACCAGTTAAATCGATTTGCTGTAAAGCCGCATCGTCTAATAGCAAATAAGATTTATTAGATAACATTTGTTGTAAAATTGGCACAGTCGCAGCAGTTACCTTGCGATCGCTATAAAAGTTCAAACTCGGACGATTATAAGCAAAAGAAGTGTAAATTTGTGTTCCTGGTGAAACATTTGCTCGAATTAATTCTGCTACTGGTTTAACTGGAAAAGCTTCCTTTAATTCCCAAATCCATGATTGCGAACTCATTAACAGTGCTAAAACTAAGTACATCCCAGAAAATAACACTGGAATAAAGTTGCGATCGCGTTGTCTAATTAACCATACTGCGATGCTCATACTTATTGCCAAAACAATACTCATGATTATTAAAGTAGGCTCTTTCTTTGCAAGAATAAAGTAAACACAACCTCCTAAACCAGCAATAGCGATAATAGCCAGAAATATTGTCAAACTTCGCGCCTTAAAATGACCATACTGCCAAATGTCGCTAAGTTTAGCACCAATTGCCAAAGCTAAAAATGGATATACAGGCATAACATACCACGGGAGCTTAGTTCTCATTAAAGAGATAGTTCCTAAATAAATGATTGTGCCAATAATAATTAAACTTCCCCAGGAAGTATGACGTTTTTTCCAAGCTAAATAAAAACCTCCTGGTAAAAATAATAGCCAGGGAAAACTATACTTAATTAACTCAATTAAATAGTACCAGGGTGGGCCACTATGACCTTCAACAGGTTGTGTAAGGCGATCAAAGGTTTGTGTTTGAAAGTTCACTTGGAAGAAAGTTTCGCCATAATGTTGCCATTGAGCAGCAAACCAAGCGATCGCAGGTGCATTTCCTAATAACATTCCCACTAATAAATAAGGGCTTGTTAACAAAGCAAACTGCCGATCTGCAATCAGGAATAAACAAGCGATCGCTCCTAGCGGCAAAACTATCATCCCTTTCGTGAGAGTGATTAACCCTAGACAAAATCCCACACCTAGAGCATACCGACGATTCTGACGTGCTTTTAGCAAACAAAATAACAGCAGCAAGAAAAAGGTAATAGTTGTACCATCTAGCATTGCTAGCCTTCCGTGACGCAGCACAGGCAACATTGTCAGGTAAACTAAAGCGCTAAACAGAGCTGGTAAACTTTGGTTAAAAAGCAAACATCCCACCAAGTAAAGCAAAGGCACTCCCAAGGCAGTTAACACTGCACCCGGTAGACGTGTTGTCCACTCATTCACGCCTGCGATCGAGTAAGTCCAAGCAATTAATAAGTGCATCAGGGGTGGCTTATTATGATAAGGTTCTCCTCCCAAGGTGGGGTAAAGCCAATGCATTGAACCAAATGGGGCACGCCAAATTTCACGGGCAACCTGTGCCACAGTACCTTCATCCCAATCTCGCAAAGGGGAGTTTCCCAAAAATATCAGCCATAGAAATAGAGATATTACCAGTAGGCTAAATAACCATTCTTTTTCTCGGAATAGACGCATATCTAAAATCGGGATAATCATCTCAAACCTCCAGGATATCCCCACTAAAGCTTGCTTTATATGGCATCATAGCAGCTTCGGAATCAACCAAAAATGGTAGATTTTCTTTAATGGTGGCGATCGCTTGCAACACAGCATCTCTGTCTGTTTGTGCCAATGTTGCACTAATTGGGGTCGTAGACACAGAAATCACTCTCCAGTAAGTTTCTTTAATCTAGAGTGCCTACATATACAACTAAAATTTCCATTCACACAGCAAAGCTGGTTATCGTAAGAGTGTTCCAAAAAATAAATGATCCAAAACCCGTCATTGCGTTCGCGTAGCGTCTCGTAGAGAGCAAAGCGAAGCAATCGCAAAGACTGAGATTGCTTCGCTTCGCTCACAATGACAATTGGGTATTTTTTTACTTAGAGTACTCTAATAAAGACTGATTGGGCGTTAACTGGCTCTCAAAACGGCTGTAAACAATTTGGGTTGGATACCAACAAGAAAACCAGTATAAATCTTGAATAACTTTGCAAGAATTACTCTCATCTGCTAACTCAAAGTGAACTAGAGCTAAATTATTCAATCCAACTACCTCTCGTCCCTCCTGAAACCAACGAGATTTCCAAAAAATCAGGGGTTGTAACCATTTCCATTTGGCATTTTCGGCTCGTTTCCAAGGAGCTATCAAGGATAATATATCTGCTGTGTAGGTAGAAGTCTGAACGCTGTTTCGAGGTATCCATTCCAGCACACAATGCCAGTCAGAGTCATTCAGCAGTTGGCGATTATGGTGTAATTGTTTCTCGGAAATTTCTACCATATTGGGTGGGTTGCTCCAGCCTATCCAATGTCGCACTTGTTCTGGGAGGAGCCAATCTTTCAATCGTGTATGAATCAGCCGCGTCAACATCTCTTCATTCTTCAATGCACTAGCGGTTAACTGTACCAAGACGGATTGTAATTTGGAATGGGTGCGTGCATAAGACAAGTGAGCAACAGAACTATAGTGGATATCCCCAGATAGAATCACGACTTGTTGACGTTCCTCAAACAAAGTAGTTAGAAATTTCGCCAGTGCTTCAACATTAATGTTCCAGGCATCTCCAACATCTGTTGAAAAAACTTTCTCCTGTTTTAAGTGCCAATGATGAATCCAATCAATCACTTGTAATCCAAATACATTTGTGGGCGCAATCACAAATGTAGTTTGAATCTGAGTTTGTTCAACTAGTTCTTGTAAAGGTAAAACTAGTTGTTGCTCAAAAGCTTTTGGACACAATAACATTGGTGGGGCAATTGGTTTTTGATCGGCTGGATAACCCCGCCATGTACGTGTATCCAGCACAATTACTTCATGGCAATCGCTGCGGACTATGTAATGCCAAGTCAGCGCTTCAGGATCTCTATCCAGAATAAATACTGAACCGTCTCGGACTAAAACAGGTAAACCTGTAGCGGGATCGTTGGCTGGCATACCTACATAACGAGCGATCGCCTGATCAGCCTTTGCATCTGTTCCTTGAGAAGCTGACCAAGCTTGTGCAGCCGCCAACAGCTTTTCACCTGGTTTTCCTTCTGCAAATTGCCCTGGTGTATTGCCCCATCCTTGAAATACTGTATAGGCTAACAATGCATTTTGGACTATTCTTCGCCCTAATGGCCGCCCCAGGACTCGCAAACACCAAGCTTGGTTCAAATTCCAGTCATCACTAACATCATGGTCATCAAAGATGCTGTGCATGGGGATATTGGCAAGGGCGCGGCGCACTTTCCAAAGGGTATAGATAAATTGTCGTAAATGCTTAACTGCGCGATTCCAGTCTTTGATAGCATGGCGATCGCGTGTTACTTGCTCTCCTTTGGGAAATGTTGTTGGCCAGCACACTGGCGACCAAGCGAGTAAATAAGTAGCGTAATATTCACCCAGACTGAAAAGATGACTGTTGACT
Source organism: Nostoc sp. EspVER01 (assembly GCF_034530635.1). Taxonomy (NCBI): domain Bacteria; kingdom Bacillati; phylum Cyanobacteriota; class Cyanophyceae; order Nostocales; family Nostocaceae; genus Nostoc; species Nostoc sp. EspVER01. The sequence goes on along the minus strand of NZ_JAVRCS010000016.1, from coordinate 85,009 downwards.
TTCTCAGCTTTATTATGTAACCCTGCGGTCAAACCAGCTTGAGTTGTCGCAGCATCAGCACGTTCTCCAGGTGGTAGCTGCTGGGGAGTGCAGTACACTCCATTCACCGGAAGTCGTTCTTCCCAACCCAAGAGGGCATCACCAAGAGTAGTGGCAACCCACAACGATGGATCTGCTACATCATCTCCATAAATTTGATCTCCCGTGAGAAACAGCTGATGAGGGCGGTGCTGGGGTTGATTTGCTGACGCCTGAATCATACTGTCGAGAATTGGCAATGCATCAAACCCATGACCATGAGGTTTACGGCAGGAAGCATGGACAATTTGCAAATCTTGAAGACGGTTTGGCGGTAGAGCAAAGGTTGGTTTTTGATGATCGAAGTAGCTGATGCTAACTGTAGGAGAGGAGTTTGAACATAATGCTTGTTGCAGAGTTTCCGTGGTTTGGTCAGGAACAGTAAACTGGAGGTCGTATGCATAGATGCGACCTCCAGTTAGGCGATGTCCAATTGTAGAGCGAGCCGTGATGGCAACTACATGAAGATACTTACCCAGAGCAAAGGTAGAGCGTTCTCCCTCCAAGAAGCAATTTCCTATTGCTTCACCATCATTTGTTGTGTCATAAACCTTAAGTTCTACCTGACAAGATTGTTTTAGTGCCACCCATACTGTCACAGACTCTGGCTCAGTATGTTTGAGGATTGGTCCCCCTAAAATCAGTGGCAGTTCTTGTAAAAACTTGTCTCCAACTTGATACTTCATTGCAAACAGTTGACAGTGACGGTGTTTTAGATGTGTTACTTTGCTCCTAAATTGGTAGCCCCAACTCATCTAATTACCAATCATGCATCAATTCTCATCTGTTTAACATCAGTTCATAGCGCAAATTGATTGCAGCCTAAAAGCTCAGGGAGGAGCAAGACGCCCATCCTATAATAGTGATTATTTGAGTTAGGGAACTCCAAGAAATAAATTATCCAATATTGTGGGGTGGGCAACATGAGCGCCCAGTCGATATGGCTCTCGTGTCGCCCACTCCACAGGAGTTAATTGAATATTTTTTTATTTGGAAGTCCATTGAAGATGAATGGTTACATCTCAAGCGTGACGAGCTTGCTGGTCAAGTTTTTGAAGATGAATATGAGTTAGCGATCGCTATTATGGATGGTATAAATCATAGAGCCAAGCAAGGTCAGTATCAAGTTGAGCGTTTTACGTTTAATTAAGTTGAACTACTTATAAGTTCAATTAATGATCTTTTGCAAGGTTTGTAATCGTTTGTAAATAGACTTTTCTGTCTGCATCTTAATATTTTTAAGCCAAGGGTAAAAGGTGGAATTAGGGACTTCCAACTAAACAAAATATCCCATCGCTGTCTAGGCAGGGGAGCATACTTCTCTACGAGAGGCTGCGCCAACGACTACGCTCAGTAACCGGGGGGGTGGGGTTCTTGTACCTCACTCAACTGAGAACCGCTATATAATAGCTGACTAACTATCTCCTTCCCTTTGCCAAAACTGCCGTAAAATCTCCCCTGGCTTTCTATCCCAGGTGTCGATATGCTCGTATATCAAATTATCTTGATTGAGTTTATATGTTGAATAGCCATTAAAAAGCAACCCTGCTTTCCAGGGAACGCGCAACACTCCCCGCACCGTCCACTTTGCTAAAATCGTGTCTTCGGCTGACTGATAAACCTCATGTACATCAAAGTGAATTTGGGTAAAAAATAGCCGAGCGTGAAATCGTAAAGTCCAAAATATAATGCGATAATTAAATTTGTATTTGAATGTATTCACCGGATCTTGAAAATAGATATCCTGTGTATAAATTTGATATGAAATATCTTTTTCAAAAAGTGTCGGTAAATCCTCTTTTAAAGTCTTAATTACATGTTCCACCGAAAATTGAGATTCCACGCGCCTTTTCCCTTAAAAAATCTTTTTTAACACCCTTTGCAACCCTGGCCAAATAGAAGATGTTTTCTTGTGACTCACACCACCCGCACTCAAATCTGACAGAGTGGGAAATGATGCAGATTTAGCGTAAGGCCCATTTCGCAAAACTTTAGCTAGGGTATTATTATTTTCGCGCAAACCTTCGTAAAAAAAGAATACCTCTCCTTGAATGCCAAGTTGACGATTGTATTCAATTGCCTGCACCAGATATTCTGAACTAATACAGTAAGAGCCAAGCTTCATCAGTATTCCTGGTGCTAACTTGGGCAGTATCGCATCTGTGAACTGCTGGTTTACCAGTTTATCAGCGATCGCAGCGTAACTCCTAAAGTCACGGCGATAAATCTGCGGCTGAATCATATCAACAATTCCCCGCTTCAGCCATGTGGGTGAATCTTGCAGATATTCCTGGAATGCCCAATCATAGATATTAGGTGCGATCGCTATTAATAAATTAGGATTCACCGCTTTCACCTCCTGATAGAGACGCGCCAAAAACTCACTGAGAATATCTGCACGCCACTGTAACCATTGTCTATCCTTGGGGTTCTGTGGCGGATTGCGATCGAATTCCTGGCGATAGCGGTTGACAGTTACCTCATCATAGCCACCTTCACAGGGTAATGCAGGGAAGCGATCGTCTCCTTGAACACCATCCACATCATAATTCTTTACAACTTCCAGTACCAAGCTCAACAAGAATTCTTGCACCTGTGCATCGAGGGCATTCAACCACTCAAAGCCGTTTTTCTTCAGTAAGTTGCCGTTACAATCACGTGCAGCCCATTCCGGTTTTTTCTGTAAAAGTACACCACCATTCAAATTGTAGGAACTGGCAAAACCGTATTCAAACCAAGGAATGACTTTCAACCCAACTCGCCGCGCCTCAACTACCACCTCTTCTAAAGGGTCACGGTCTACAGACATCGGGTCAATTTCGACTCCAAATGTCTGCTGCATTATTTGACTAGGATATAAAGTTACTGCCTTATTCCAAACAACGGGAAACACCACATTAAATCCCGTTTCGGCGAGCAAATCCATCGCCTCAGCAATGCCTTGCTTTGACCTGAGAACCTTACTATCAGTAGTAGTCAGCCAAATACCACGGGTTTCTATTATTGCCATTTCTTTGAAGAAGAATTCAGGAGTCACAATTCAGGAGTCCGAATCAATTAGTAGACTAAATTTTCTTGTTTTGTAGGGGTTTTAAACCCGATTATTCGTCCGCCAATCGTACAGAATACCCAACTGAATTCTGACTCCTGAGTTCTGTTTGATAAATTGAAATTCTCGGCACTGCACCATCTAAACATTGACTAGCCGACGATACCGCGCCTGTATTATTGTGTAAATCCCATAGGCAACTAAACCTAGTGCCACAATACCCAAAAGCCATGCTCCATTAGGCTGTTGCGCTAGCGTCTGTAATACTTCATCCAAACCTTCAGCGGTAGCGGCGTTTGATTGTCTTGCAGCTTCAATTAAAAACCAACCGATAATACAAAATACTATACCCCGTGCTGCTAAACCAAATCTGGAAATCCTCATTACCCATTGGGCTTCTGTGTTGCTTAATTCAGTTAAATTGAGTTCTTTACGAAATTTGCCACTAAAAGCTTGATAAAACTGATAGAAACCTAGAGCAATTACAAACGCCCCCACAGTTCCAACTAACCATTCACCAAAGGGTTGAGAAAGCAAACGTGCTGTCGAATCTTCAGTAGAATCACTACTATTTTTACCGCTGCCTGTACCCATAACGATTTGTACAGCACTTAAGGCTAAACTTGCATAAATCAAGCCATTAACTGCGTAACCAATTCGTATTGCTAAACCTTTGGCATCATTACCTTTATTTTCTGGGTCTTTAATTGCCTGTACAAAACGCCAGATTACGTATCCAATCAAGCCAATTGCAACTAAAGCCAGCAAAAATTGACCAAATGGTTGGTTAACGATTGTTTGGAGAGCGCCTTGGGTATCAGTTGTTTTACCACCACTGCCAAAAGCCACTTGTGCTGCCAGTAGTCCAACGATACCGTAAACTACTCCTTTGGAAAGATAGCCAAATCGTCCCAGTCGCTCAACCCACAATGAAGCATGGTTTGTCAACTGTTGTGTCATGGTAGTTGGGAAGAATTATTATTATTTACCTTTTATCAAAATTTACCCACGATTCACATCTACCTCAAGACAAATTGTCTAATATTTTTGCAAAAAAGCACTATCGTAATACTGTCTTTCAATAGATGTGAGGCTGCTCAAAATAATATTACAGTTGCTAAGTACAGTATTATTATTTAGTATTTTTTAATGCTAAATTTGGATTAATTATGTCTCTAATAGAAACTTATTGTAAACACGAATATATAATTACCAATGGGGCAAAACTACATTACGTTACCCAAGGTGAAGGTCCTTTAATGTTGATGTTGCATGGGTTTCCTGAGTTTTGGTACTCTTGGCGGCATCAAATACCAGAATTTTCCCAAAACTTTAAAGTCGTCGCCCTTGACTTGCGTGGCTACAACGATAGTGATAAACCAAATGAGCAATCAGCTTATGTAATGGATGAATTTATCAAAGATATTGAGGGAGTAATTAAAGGATTAGGATACCAAAAATGTGTATTAGTTGGACATGATTGGGGAGGTGCGATCGCTTGGAATTTTGCATACACTCACCCCGAAATGTTAGAACAATTAATTATTCTTAACCTGCCTCATCCTGCCAAATTTGCCCAAGGGTTACGCACTCTCCAACAGTTGCAGCGAAGTTACTATATCTTCCTTTTTCAACTACCCTGGATGCCAGAATTATTCTTACAATTTTCAGGCTACCAAGCAATTGAAACAATTTTTAAAGGTACAGCAGTTAACAAGAGTGCTTTCACTCAAGCCGATATTGACGCATATAAAAATGCTGCTGCAAAACGCGGTGCCCTCACAGCAATGTTGAACTACTACCGGAATGTTTTTCAGCAGAGAATGCTTAATCCAAATTGGGGCGTTCTGAAAGTGCCAACACTGATGATTTGGGGAGAAAATGACCCTGCACTCGGCAAAGAGCTAACCGACGACACCGGAGCCTATGTCAGGAATTTCCAAATCAAGTACATTCCAAATTGTGGTCATTGGGTGCAGCAAGAACAGCCGGAATTGGTTAATCAATATATGCGAGAATTTCTGAGGAATTAAACTGAATCATCAATTGATAAGTATAAATACTTCTCTAACTATCTATAGAGAAGTAGCGCCAGTTTTTTATTTTAAAAAGATTTAATAGTAATTTAATACTGGCATTTTTTGAGAAATTTTTGGTAAAAATAGCCAAAAAATCGGAATTAATGGCATTTTTGACATCACTTTTATCTGTGTTTCAGATCACAATTAACTTGTCAGGAGATAGATTGTCACAAGAGAGATTGACCTCACGAAGTTTAGTGAGATAATAGAGCTGTGAGGGACAGAACGGACGCAACTTGATTATTAAGGGGGAAAATTATGAAACTCCAGCTATTAGCGGCCATTGCCTTAGCAACTCCCCTATTTTTTGCTAGCTCGGTTAGAGCTGAGAATCCACAGGATTTACAAAAGCTGCTTTCAACTGGGGAATGTGTTAAGTGCGATCTATCAGGAGCTAACCTCAGTGGCGCTCATTTGATTGGTGCTGATTTGAGAGGCTCGAAACTCCAAGGAGCTAACCTTGTAGGAGCTAACCTCGAAGGTGCTGACTTAACTGGTGCAAACTTGGCAGGTGCTAACCTAACATCTGCTTATGTAACCAATGTGAATTTGAAGCAAGTTAATCTCAACGGAGTAAATTTTACTCGTGCTACAATTCACGATTCTAATGTGTATCAAGCATCAATGAACGATCTAAATCTTACTGATGCGGAAATATTTAACACTGGAATTGGGATTGGTGGAGAAGACGCTCAAATTCCCGATTGGAAATAGACCCAACTGAGTACACAGGTAAAAATCAATACAACATAGGTTTTGGCGGGTTTTAAATCAAATAAACTAGTTTTTTGCGAGAATTATCTTTAAAACCTGCCTCTACAAAAATATTAAAATAAATGAAACCCCTCTGCGCTGTAATCACTTTACTATGGTAAAAGCAGAGGGGGTTTCTTATGGGCATTGTGGCCGATATCTACACAAAAAGTGCAATCAAAATCTGAAAAGCTTTGTTATTTCCCATTAGAAGACTTTACTTTGTGAAAGACCCGAAACGCCGATATATTCAAAATTATCCCTAGTGTTACCTTTAGTATCCTTGGTGGAACAATACCGACAAGCATTCCTCCGATTATGGCTCCAATCACCGAGCCAACTCCCATAGGCGCTATAGTATTGCCCAAGAGTGTACGATCTGCAAATGCACCTCGACTAGCATATTTGATAACCCCTACTAGTACAGTTGGTAAGCTAACGATAAGACTGGCTGTACCTGCTGTTTTAATATCTGCACCAAAAGCAAAAACAAGTGTTGGGATTATCACTTCACCCCCTGCAACCCCAAGTAAACTGCTTACCAGCCCAATTGCTAGACCAAATAAAATACCTGCTGGAATACGCCAACTTAAAGCAGGCGGTAAAAAAGCTGGTATTTGTTGAGGTAGAAAACCCTCGACTATTAGGGCAATACCAATCACTACTAATAACATTAAGATGATGCGCTCAAGCTGTTCGTTTGAGAGCCTTCCTGCGATCGCTGCCCCGAAAAAGGCTGTGATAACCGCTCCAGTTATCAAGGAGAAAACCACAGGAAGTAATGGAATAACTTGACTCAAAGAAAGTGTACTGCCCCGGATTGTCAGAGAAGCAGCGATCGTAATCAAGCTGACAGCTAGGTTCAAAGGTATGGCCTGCCGCACTGAATAGTTCAATGTGCCAGCCAGGACTGGCAGTCGAAACTCTGCACCTCCTAAGCCAATCAGCCCGCCTAATACCCCAATTGGCACGGCGTAGAGAAAGGATAATCGGAAACGACGAACTTGCAAGCTTGTAGTTGTAGGCTTTAGTGCAGACGAATTATTCTTTTTCATTAATTTCCTGCTTAGGTGCTTTTCTCGTCAAAGCTATATATATCAGGATTTATTAATAAAAAAGAGGGTTAGATAGGTGAATAGGTTGTAATTAAACATTTAACCATGCAGGTAATCTGCTAGCTGCAACTCTCGCTGCTTTAGCAGGTTAATTTATTACGCGCAAGGCTAGATTTTGAGTGTGATTTCCGTGTCAATGGTAACTTATTTGACTAAATGTAGGGATGCTCAACACTACCATTGGTGTTGGTGCTGGTTACAATGTTGGTTTTTTGATTCTAGCAGCGATGCCTGCTGCGGGCTATGCCTACGCAGTTGTGGCTTTGGCAGTTTTTTGGTTCTGTGTACCTGAAACAAAAACAGGAGTTAATAGAAAGGCATCAAATCAAAAGAATCTAGCGAAATCATGATTGTTTTCAAATCCATCATCATTGGGCTGACTTATATAGGTTTGGGTTTAGGATATCTCCCTGGTTTGCGGATGAACCGAGCCAGTATTGCTTTAGTTGGTGCAGCTTTGCTGATGGCATTCGGGGTATTAGACCTCAAAGAAGCATGGCAAGCAATAGACTATAAAACGCTGATTTTCCTGTTTGGCATGATGGTAATCAGCACAAACTTAGCTTACGCTGGTTTTTTCCAGCTAACCCTTGATACAGTTACACACTTTACCCGTAGCCCTTTGGGTTTGCTAATTGTTTTAACTTTTGGCAGTGGAATTCTCTCGGCTTTTTTTCTGAACGATACCATCGCTCTAATTTTGACTCCTTTGGTTCTCGGTTTAACCCAAACTTTGAACCTCAATCCGATTCCTTACTTACTTGCTTTGGCAGGAGCAACTAATCTGGGTTCAGTAGCTACATTAAGTGGCAATCCACAAAATATTCTAATTGGTTCGTTTTCTGGTATCAGCTATCTCGATTTTGCGAAAGCATTGACTCCCATCGCATTAGTAAGTTTGTTGATCCAAATTGCGTTATTGTGGTGGCTTTATCCTGATGTCCGTTCTACTAAGTCTTGTCCGAGTGTAACCCCAGTGCGTTACCGCATATTTAAACCGTTGCTTACTAAAAGCCTATTGATAACAGGAGGACTATTATTTACATTCTTAATTGGCATACCCCCAGCCCAAGCAACACTCGTAGCTGCCAGTTTACTGTTTATTACTAGGCGAATCAAACCGCAACGAGTTTTAAATAAAGTAGATTGGGATTTATTGGTGATGTTTTCTGGACTATTTGTTGTTACCGCTGGAGTAGAAAAATTAGGAATATTGAATTTATTTAGCGGTTTAGTTTATACTCCCTTGAGCATATTAGGAATTACTGCTCTGCTTTCAAATTTAGTTTCTAATGTTCCAGCAGTATTATTACTACAACATTTACTTCCCCATCCAGACACGAAAACCTGGTTACTATTAGCAGCAGGATCTACCTTAGCAGGTAATCTAACTTTATTAGGTTCAGTTGCTAATTTAATTGTTGCTGAGGCTGTTGCAAAACTTGGTTATCAGTTATCATTCTGGGAACATCTACGTTTTGGTCTACCGTTAACTGTCCTGACTCTCATCCTGACTTATTTTTGGATTTAGTCATTTGTCATTGGTCATTTGTCACTTGTACTGAGTTTCGACTGCGCGGTAATCGAGCGAAGTCGAGATTCAACTACCGCGTAGTCGTAAAGCCTGCGGCATAGCTTCGCTTCGGGCGCAGCCTCTCGTAAGAGAAGTATTGGTCATTTGTCAACAAGTCTCCGGGACCCTGAACTAATATGGGTAGAGTATTCAGAATTTAGAATTCTGACTCCTGTTTTATTTTTCGATATTCAGGTGGTTACTAAAAAATAAGGGTATTGTAACTTGTTAAGTTGCCAATACCCTCATGTAGATAAACTAAGTTTTGACAGTAGCGTATAAGTCTAAGTCAGTGCCTGAGCAACTGCTGCCGAAAGTGACTCATTTGCTGCTTGCTTCAACAATTCGGCTTTATCGGTCTGTTCCCAAGGCAAGTCTAAATCAGCCCGCCCAAAATGACCGTAAGCCGCGACGTCCTGATAAAAACGTCCGCCTCGTTCACTTGGTAAGTTGCGTAAGTTGAAGGTATGGATAATCCCTGCTGGACGGAGTTCAAAGTGTTTGTTGATTAATTCCAGTAAGGTTTCTTCATCCACTTTGCCAGTACCAAAGGTATCCACTAGAATGCTTGTTGGTCGTGCTACACCGATAGCATAAGATAGTTGGATTTCAACTTTTTCTGCCAACCCAGCGGCGACAATATTTTTCGCGACATAGCGAGCCGCATAAGCAGCAGAACGGTCTACTTTCGTGGGGTCTTTACCAGAAAAAGCGCCGCCACCATGACGTGAATAGCCACCGTAGGTATCAACGATTATTTTCCGTCCTGTCAGACCAGAGTCTCCTTGAGGACCACCAACGACAAATTTGCCAGTGGGGTTGACTAAAAAACGTGTTTCGTCATTAGGTTTAACGTCAATGTCGCCAAAAACAGGTTCGACCACTGCTGACCAGAGGTCTTGTTTAATTTTGGCTTGTACCGCTGCCTCATCCGTAATTTCCCCAATACTGGCTGTATGCTGGGTGGAAATTAGAATCGTATCAATACCTACGGGGCGTCCATCTTCGTAGACCACAGTTACTTGGGTTTTACCGTCAGGACGCAGGTATGACAATTCACCTGTTTTACGAACTGCTGCCAATCGGCGAGCAATGCGGTGGGCGAGACTGATGGGTAAGGGCATCAGTTCTGGTGTTTCGTTGCTGGCAAAGCCAAACATTATACCTTGATCGCCCGCACCAATTTTATCGAATAGCTCATCACTATCTTGCTGGCGGGTTTCTTGGGCGGTGTTAACGCCTTGGGCAATATCGGGTGATTGTTCGTCTAAAGCCAGCAGAACGCTGGTGCTGTTAGCAGAAAAGCCATTGTCGGCATTGGTATAACCAATTTCGGCAATTTTTTTCCGGGCGAGATTGACAAAATTTACATTAGCTTTGGTGGTTATTTCACCAGTGATTAGCACCAAACCAGTATTAACTACGACTTCAGCGGCGACACGACTGCTCGGATCTTGTGTCAATAGGGCATCCAGAATAGTATCAGAAATCTGATCGCAGATTTTATCTGGATGACCTTCGGTGACTGACTCAGAGGTAAATAGATATCGACGAGACAAAGGAAATTCCTCCATCGAGAGTTTTTTTGTTAACTAAATGTGAGTATTTAGTTTAACTACTAATTTCTGAAATCATAACAATATTTATACTTCAGTCGTTAGTATCTTCTTGATATTGATAAAAACCACTAACTATAAGGTAAATATCCGTAAGTAAGATAAATGTATGCTAATTATTTTGCAGCTAAAATGTATTTAATAACACAAAAAAAGGGGGTACCCGGAAGCGCCCCCACAAGCTTTGACACAAACACTGCTGCTTTAAACCTGAATCGCTAACTTTGCTTCCGTAGCTGTCAACCGCTCATAAGCAGCACGCATCTTCAAACCTGTAAGCACTTGGAAGAAACCAGTTCCATTATTGGAACCTGGATACTCGCGGTGCTGGAGTAACAAGTGAGTCAATTCACCCTGATATTTGGTGGATGTATTGCTGAGATGGGTTTCGATGTAAATGACTTCTTCCAAATTGTCAAATTGACCATCCACCTCTAGTACTGAGACATAGCGGCCGTAGTAAACATCTGAACCGTAGTACAGTTGCATACCAGGATAAGAACATGTCAGCTTGCGTCCACAAGGAGTCCAATTAATTGTTGACCCTTCATCAAATAGGTAGGTTGGATCGAACCCTTCCTTACCTTCCCGCTGGAGCATACGTACCCGTAGGACTCTGCGCTCGGTGTCGTTTTTGATCAAGTTTGTGGGCAATACCTGGAGAACCACATCGGCGAATTCTCTTTGCGGTTCGATAAACTTTTCAAAGTCAGGTTTGCGGGAATTGATTTGCGCTAACACATCTTCGTAGCGATGACCGCGTTCAGCCATATCTCGCTGGATTTTCCAGGCAATTTTGACCTCATCGCTAATGTCAAAATAAACACTGAAGTCGATTAGCGATCGCACCCGCTCATCATATAAAGGATGCAGCCCTTCAACAACTATAATGTGATTCGGCTCTACCCGCTCTGGCGGATCGATCAAGCCGGTTTCGTGGTTGTAAATCGGCTTATCAATAGCTTGACCACTTTTGAGCGCTTTAATTTGCTCATACATCAGGTCAAAATTGTTCGCCCTGGGGTCTAGCGCCGTTATCCCCGTTTCTTTGCGCTGTTTGCGATCCAACGAGTGATAGTCATCCAAGCAGATGACTGTCATTAAATCTTCACCAAACAAATCTATCAAACGACGCAAAAACGTAGATTTACCGCAACCAGAGTCTCCGGCTACTCCAATCAGTACCACGCGTTCCGGCTTACTTGTCATAAATCTCCTCTAAAATACTAAAGTTGTGTCAATAATTTTTCACACAGCAGATTCTGAAGCCAGGAGTTTACCCCTTTGGTTTATCCTGCGTTCTTGCTACCTAGCACATCTATAAGACACCAAGCGGGTAGGCAACAAAGTAATTAAGTTGCTACTCGTCGGACTAGCCTGAATGTTGGTGCCGGTAAGTATTTAATCCTAGTGATATATTTGATTTTAACAGAAGGGGGTATCCCATACAAGATTGCTGTCAAGAAGAATTAGCGTGGTTCCTCAATCATTTTTTTGTTAATTTAGTTGTTAATTTAAAAATGGGGATCAGCACTGCTCATCAGCGTTGCACCTTTATCAGTCTGCTACTTGTGACTCTATAGAATCAAGACTATAAAGTATAATTTATTATTGCCGCAAAATTGCCGCAAATTTTCTAATGTTCCTAAATTGTAATTCCTGCTCGACAATACTTAATATATTCAAAGCAAAAATCTATCCAACGAATGAGGAAATAACTTACATTACCCAAATTGTTGGCTGTAAATTTATGAATATGCTCATATAGAAGCGTTGACGTTATGGCAAAGTACTGATGCAAGGTTGACAGATTTTTCACATCAAGTGAAACTAATTACAGTTGCTTAAATTATCATTGTCCATCTCGTGATATTTGTGGCTGGAGTTGTCCTAGTTATGTAATTGTCCATAGATAGGTAATGAAGATAGCTAACAACATTCCAGAAGAGTAGTAGATTTGGAGAAGTAAAACCAATCGGAAGAAAACCTTCCTTTCTTGGCATTCTCCGATTTAAACCCCTGGAGTAAGCAAGCACAAGGGAAGCTTTTGGAGGTAAATAGAGCGGTAGCTTCCACCGCTCAAAGTAGCCCTCCGAGAATATCTACTATTGTGATATTGTGAGTTGCTCATAGGGTACTAAGGTAAAAAGCTATCTCCCTGATGGGGGTGGTAGTTAACGAAAAAAAGATTAAATTGATTCATTATTAACATTCTCCACAAGACTTCTCCTTTACCTTAGAAGGTGAACAGGTGTGTTTTTTGCTATGCCTGCATGTCTTTGGTGAGTGTACTTAGCAAGGCATTAATTTAATGATGCCGTTTTTCCTTCAGGGCCAGTTTTGTGAAACGAAAATCCGGTAAACTAAAGCTGGCATGGGATGGGAATAGTTTTTTTTGAAAAACGGTTAAGTAAATTATCGGAGTGGTAGAACGAATGTACAATCAAGGTGCTGTTGAGGGTGCTGCCAACACAGAATTAGGTAGCCGCATCTTCCTTTATGAAGTAGTGGGTTTGCGTCAGAGTGAAGAAACCGATCAAACTAACTACCCAATTCGGAAAAGTGGCAGTGTGTTCATCAGAGTGCCTTACAACCGCATGAATCAAGAAATGCGACGTATCACTCGTCTAGGCGGCACAATTGTTAGCATCCAGCCTGTAACTGCGCTACAGCCAGTTAATGGTCAAGCCTCATTTGGAAGTGCTACAAGCGTTGTCAGCGAGTTAGCTACATCTGGGGAAACTGCTAACAGTGAAGGGAATGGTAAAGCCACACCTGTAAATACTCATAGTGAAACCAAAGGTTTTGCTAAACCACCAGCTGAAGAACAGCTCAAGAATAAGGACAAGAAAGGCAACACCATGACTCAAGCGAAAGCCAAAAAAGACCACGGTGACGTTCCTGTTAACACTTACCGTCCCAATGCTCCGTTTATTGGCAAGGTAATATCTAATGAACCGCTAGTCAAAGAAGGTGGTATTGGTATTGTTCAACACCTCAAATTTGACATTTCCGCCGGGGATTTGAAGTATATAGAAGGTCAAAGTATTGGGATTATCCCACCAGGATTAGACAAGAACGGCAAGCCAGAAAAACTGAGACTCTATTCCATCGCCTCAACTCGTCATGGCGATGATGTGGATGATAAGACAGTATCACTGTGCGTCCGTCAATTAGAATATAAGCACCCAGAAACTGGCGAAACAGTCTACGGTGTTTGCTCTACACACCTGTGTTTCTTAGAACCAGGGGCAGAGATAAAAATTACTGGGCCTGTGGGTAAGGAAATGTTGTTACCCGAAGATCCCGAAGCTAATGTCATCATGTTGGCAACTGGAACGGGTATTGCCCCGATGCGGGCTTATCTGTGGCGTCAGTTTAAAGATGCAGAAAGAGCAGCTAACCCAGAATACCAATTTAAAGGATTCTCTTGGCTAATATTTGGTGTTCCCACAACTCCAAACCTCTTATATAAGGAAGAACTGGAAGAAATTCAACAAAAATATCCTGATAACTTCCGTCTGACTGCTGCCATCAGCCGGGAACAAAAAAATCCCCAAGGCGGTAGAATGTACATCCAAGACCGCGTAGCGGAACATGCAGATGAATTGTGGCAGTTGATTAAAAACGAAAAAACCCACACCTACATCTGCGGTTTGCGGGGTATGGAAGAAGGTATTGATGCAGCCTTAACAACTGCTGCTGCTAAAGAAGGCGTAACCTGGAGTGATTACCAGAAGCAACTCAAGAAAGCTCATCGCTGGCACGTAGAAACCTATTAAGTTAGTCATTGGTCATTAGTCATTAGTTTTAGACAAAGGACGAAGGACAAAGGACAAATGACAAAGGAAGCAGGATAATCAGTAGGTAGGGCAAACGCTCTACCTACAATTGTTTTGTTATGAATATTGTAAATAGCTGAGGCAAGAGTTCTCAGTTCTGAAGAGTAGAGTACTAAATAATACTTGTTACTACTCAGCACTCAGCACTCAGCACTCAGCACTAAAAAATAAATTGGGTGCAAAATTTGTGGGTGTGAAACTAGGAATACTGGGATTAGGCACCGTGGGAACGGGAACAGTGCAGTTGTTGCAAGATAGCGCTGGGCGTCACCCATTGTTGCAAGAGATAGAAATTTATCGGGTGGGAGTGCGATCGCTAGATAAACCCCGTGCAGTAGAATTGTCTACGGAAGTCTTAACTACAGATTTAGATTCTATTGTCAACGATCCAGCGGTAGATATAGTTGTCGAAGTGATGGGCGGACTGGAGCCGGCGCGATCGCTAATTCTCAAAGCTTTAAGTAATGGTAAGCATGTAGTCACAGCCAATAAAGCAGCGATCGCCCGCTTCGGAGCGGAAATTTTCACAACTGCTAATCAAGCTGGCGTCTACGTCATGCTAGAAGCCGCCGTGGGTGGTGGGATTCCGGTGATTCAACCTTTGAAGCAGTCTTTAAGTGTTAACCGAATTCATACTGTAACTGGCATTGTTAACGGTACAACAAACTACATCCTGACACGGATGCAAACAGAAGGCAGCAACTTTAATGATGTCTTAGCTGATGCCCAACGTTTGGGTTATGCTGAGGCTGACCCCACTGCCGATGTGGATGGCTTAGACGCAGCTGATAAAATTGCCATCCTGGCATCATTAGGCTTTGGTGGACGCATCAACCTCCAAGATGTTTATACTGAGGGGATTCGGCAAGTCAGCAAAACAGATATTGCTTACGCCGAAAAATTGGGATTTGTGATTAAATTGTTAGCGATCGCTAAACGTGATACTCCCTCATCCCCCCTTTCCGTCAGAGTTCATCCTACTTTAGTGCCTCAAGCTCATCCTTTGGCTAGCATCAATGGGGTTTACAATGCCATTCTTGTCGAAGGAGAACCCATCGGGCAAGTAATGTTTTTTGGCCCCGGTGCTGGTGCTGGTGCAACCGCCAGTGCTGTCACGTCAGATATTTTGAATTTAGTTGCTGTCCTCAAAACTAATACAGCAGTTACAAATCCATTATTAGCTTGTGGGCATCAAGAATATTGCCAAATTGCACCGATGGCAGAATTGATAACTCGATTTTACGCCCGTTTCCTCACCAATGACCAACCTGGAGTTATCGGTAAATTGGGGACTTGCTTTGGCAACTATGGCGTTAGCTTAGAGTCAATTGTCCAAACTGGCTTTCAAGGAGAACTAGCAGAGATTGTAGTTGTTACCCATGATGTGCGAGAAGGCAATTTTAGGCAAGCTTTGGCAGAAATTCAGAATTTCTCAGCGATTGAAAGCATTCCCAGCTTACTGCGTGTACTTTGAGATTAGTTGAGAGTCAATAGTGTTCGGTTCAGGCAAGAGATGCGATAAATCATCGGTCTTTGCGATTTAGAAGCAAGTGTAGAAGTTTATACAGCAATACGGTTCAGTTAAGCATTGTTTTCCTCTCTCTGTTCCCTCTGTGCCTCTGCGGTTCGTTAAAAAAATTGACTTTGATAAAGAGTTTTAGCCTTAACTGAACCGTATTGGTTTATACAGCAGATTGCAACTTCTCTACGTTCGCGCAGCGCGTCGCAGACAGAGGCTACGCCAAGGTGAAGTACAGATGATGGTAGGGGCACAACATCTTGTGCCCCTACCCATGTACTTCATTTACCTGAAATACGCTGTAAATTAATTGGTGGAAAATATCAGTTATTAGCAGCAAATGAGCGCGGACATTATCCTGAGTCTAGGCGTAGTTATTACTCTCTAAATTGTGCCGCTGTAATTGTTACTGGTGCTTTATCTTTGATTTGTCTGAATAAGAAATTTTGATAATTTCCGTCTTTCTCAGCATATTTATATGCTTCATATCGAAAACCATCTAGTTTTCCTTCAGATACAAGTTTATTCCAATCATTCCCATTTATTCTTATAACGTAAGTTGGTGTACAGACATCATATTTTACATCTGTAGTAATATTTCCTTTGTACCAACCTATTGTTGGTGCTTCTTGAGTAAACCATCCATTTTCAACAGTTGCAGCTCCTTGATTAATGATTTTTTCACAATTTTCTTGAGCGAATGCTTGTGGAGTAAACAAGAATGTCAAGCTACTTACAAAAAATGCCAAAAACACTAGAATCAGTCGTGTAATTCTGGTGATACTTTTCATGATCTTTCTACGTATAGATAAATACATAGAATAAATTATCACTCATGAGAAAAACATACAAGGACAGTTAAGACAGTTAAGACATTCAAACTATATTTAATAAAAATTTTAGGTTTAAAGAAAATTGATTCGCAGCACGTTAAGAATGACCGACAAAATCACTCTCATGGATGCTTTAAACTTAACCTTGATTTTTGAAGTTTTTTTACCTGTTATAGCAATTACTGCCGTAGGAATTGCAATTTACTTCATTATGCAAGCCCTACCAGAAGATGGATTTTTTAAACTTGGATTTGACTAATCCCAAGAAGAAACAGAAATAAGTATAATCTCTATTTCGTCACATTCTAAACGTCCAGTGGACAAGCAATACATTCCACTAGACTGCTAAGAGCAAGGGAGATTTTTAGTTAAATTAGTCAAAGGTTTACTGGTATTTATCCCCGAAAATAGGGGCTTTAAAAGGTTGGTACTTGCTCGATTTAGGCAAGGGTAAATTCTGAAGGGCTGAAGAGAGTGGGTGACGAGGGAATCGAACCCGCAACCAATAGATTAAGAGTCTACTGCTCTACCGTTGAGCTAGTCACCCACACGAATAACAATGGTAGCATAACTTTTGACAATTTAGCTAGTGCTATGCCCAAAAAAGGAATTAAAAGGGGAATTTGACAGTGAAGGTGGTTTGACCTGCTGCACTCTCTACATAAATTGAGCCGCCTAAATGTCTGACCATTTTTTGCACTAATGCCAATTCCAGCCCTGTGCCGCTATGTTTCCAAGGGTCGTGTTTGGAAAGGTGATAGAAAGGTTCAAAAATCCGCGAGAGTTCATTGCTGGTAAGCTCTATTCCCGAATTGGTAATATTAAGCTCGACTGTATCCCCGATCAACTGAGCAGAGACTGCGATCGCTTCCCCGGCTGGGGTATATTTGCAGGCATGGTTGAGCAGTTCCGTGACAATCCGCTCCAAATCAGTGATATCTGTCTCCAAAGGCGGCAGCGCCCGATCGACAGTCAGGTTTAACTGCTGTCGCTGGCAGTTGGTGAGGTCTCGAAAAGATTCGATAATGGGGTGAAGCCAGCTTTGAAAGTCAATGGCAATCAAGGTTGGGGGATCGGGTTCGGCTTCGAGATATGTGAGTGTGAGTAGGTCGTTAATTAACTTGCTTTCTCGCCCACACTCGTTATGCAGAATCTGCAAGAGTTGCGGCACTATTTCTATTTCTGATATTTCTGCTGGTGTGAGGACACTTTCGAGAGTTTGGACTGCAAGGCTAATGCTTGTTATGGGTGTCCGCAGTTCTTGGGACAGAGTTCTGAGAAATTGGTTTTTGAGGCGATCGCTTTTTTCTAGTTCTTTTACCTGTACCTGGTTTTGTTTGTAAAGCTGGGCTTGACGAATGGCGATCGCACATTCATTTGCTACCTGCTGCATTAGCTCAATTTCAAATTCGTCAAAAGCCTCTTGTGATGGTCTTGTCAACCAAATATTTCCCAAAATCCCTTGAGTATCGAAAATTGGACAAGCCATCTGAGACATAACTAGCAAATTTGGTTGCCATCCCGGTACAATTTCCAAAAATTGCAATGGTTGTTTTTGCAACAGCGGCTGATAAACTTCAAGATAGTCTGCAATCTGTTTGGTTAATCCTTGACATTGGGGCAAATTAATGGTGTATTCGTAAGCAATAGTAACTAGAGTTTGACAGGTACTGTAGAGTTCAATTTGGCAACGCTCAAGGTTTAGTAACTTTGCTAATTCCTGGGTAAGTGTCTGCAACACCTGAGTTTGATCCAGACTGTCGCGGATTTGTTCTGTCATGCGTCGCACCAAGGCTTCAAAGTTTCGCACCTGCTGCAACTGATTTAGATGTTTCTGTTTTTGCAACTCCATCTTGGCTTTGAGATCCTGGAGTTGCTGATGAAGTTCTGCCTGTTGGATTGCAATGCCGATTTGAGTTGCCAACTGCTTGAGCAAGTCAGTTTCCGTTTGCTGCCATTGACGCGATTCACGGCAATGCTGGGCAATCAATAGTCCCCACATATCTTGCTCTTGGAAAATCGGCACGACGAGATTGGCTCTTATCTGCAAAGATGTCAGGAAATCTATATGGCAAGGATGCAAGCCGGCTGCATAAATATCTTCAACAACTTGAATGCAACCTCGTCCGTAGTGTTCTGGATGTTTGCCACTGAAGCAGGGATCGGTGATGTTTTTTCCCAACAGTGGATCGCTGGCAGCTACAGTTGATTCGGCAATGATTACTCCACTACCATCAGTCTCGAAGCGATAAATTAACACGCGATCGCAATTCAAAAACTGTCGCAGTTCAATTGTAGTCTGATGCACAATTGTCTCTAATTTTACAGATTGGTGAATCCGTCCAGCGATCGCTTCTAGTAGTTGTTCTCGTTCAACCTGGAGTCCAACTGCTTGCTCTGCTTGCTTCACAGAGGTAATATTACTACTAGTACCAATCAATCGATAAACCTTGGAGTTAGAATCCTTTAGTGGCGTGAGAGTCGTACTCCACCAAGTAGGAACTCCCTGGAATTGCAAACATTGTTCGTAAGAAATAGTTGTGCCGAAGCTTACACAGTCCACATAATGTTGACGCACCTTTGCAGCATCAATAGCAGAGAGGATATCCTCTGGCTTTTTGCCCCGGAGATCGTCTGAGCGAATCCCTATCCACCGTTCATGAGTGGGATTAAGGGCCACATATTGAAAATCTCCATCCTCCAAAACATCAACTACAAATATTGATGCCTGTACAGAATCATACATGCTGAGTAGAAACTGCTCGCTACTACTTTTTTCATCTACTTCTGTGCCAAAAAGAATTTGAGGTGGCGATAATTTTGTCAACTCCATAGTTGATTCCACTGGATTTATATTCATGCGAGAGTCCCACTCTTGTATTACTGACTCTTCTAGGCGCTCTTTTGTCGTTAAGCTTGTAGTAGATGCACTTTAGCGCCTATAGCAAAGTATTGTCAGCTGTTGCTCATCGAAATTTTGATCTTTCTCTACTTCTTGTCAGAAATCTAGGAAAGCTAATAGGAGTCAGCTTAACAAAATCCTGCTTTTTGAAGGTGAAAATACATTTGCAGGTTAGGGCAAACTTACTGAAATTTTTTAACGGTTTTTCACGATTGTTGCATATATCTAAGTGCAAACCTCAGTATACATGAATTAAATTTATAATTCTTAATAAGAAGAGAGACGCGATCGCTCGCGTCTGTGGCAACTTACAATCGCAATTTGTAAGCATTGATTCCTGTGAGGATACCAACCAGCAGCCAAGTGATTCCTAATCCGATGACTTCACCTAAAAATAACTGGCTTAAGTAGCGCCAGATTGTTCCCACAGCAGAACCCACAGGGACAGCAACAGCCCAACTTGCCGCAGAAACAAATATCCATCGCCATGCTACAGGTTGGGGAATTGCTAACCATTGTGCTAATCCAATCCCCAAACCGCCAAAAGCTCCATAAACCGCCCCTGACAAGATTCTCACGGGAAGAATCTGAGTGCTAGGTACAATCCAACCCACAGCACCAATACCGATCGCAGTGATAATACTCCAACCCAAAAGACTTGACAAAATCCACCTGATACAAAATATAGGTTGTTTGAGAAGACAACCTTGAGGAAGTGCGATCGCAAATCCGCCAATAGCAGCCTCTACCACCCCAACATCTGGCTTTTCGCCGACTTCAATTAAGAGTAAACTCAATAAAAATCCGCCAAAAGTAGCTAAAGTCCACAGCAACGTAAAGCCAAATCTAGTATTGTTAGGCGCGAATGGCATCAAAGTTTCTTTGTTTGTAATAGTCTGACAGTTTTTGCATTAAACATCTCAAAAAAACCTTTGCGTCGCTGTTGTGGTGATTCCGGTACGATGTAACCCCACAGACTCTCCCAGTAGAAAAAGGAGATACCATCAAAATTGCGATCGCGTACTACCTGAACCTGTTCTCTAACTTGTGCCATTTTCACCGGATTACCTACCGTTCCTGTGGATATACCAATACCTACAGGAATTAGACTTTGAGCCAATTTTATAGATGGTTGTTCCAATTGAGCGATAAAAGACTTTTTGTCGTTTCGATACACCTGCAAAATTAACTCATTAACTAAACCTTTTTTTACCCAATTTTCCCAATCTTGCAAATAGTATTTATAAGCAAAAGCTTGATAGTTGGGAGACAGAGATATTTTGATTTTGGGCTTAACTGCCTTCACAGCTTGATAGATTTCTGCCATAAAATCAGTAATTTTATCTGCCCGCCACCGCATCCATTCTGGGTTAAAAGGGTCGGTAGGGGGACTTTTGCCTTGATGTTCTTGCTGGTATAGTTCAATAGTGAAGCGATCGTAGCCGAACTGTACAGGCATCCCAAAATGGTCATCAAGCTGAATACCATCCACATCATAATCCCTTACTACTTCTAAAATTAACCCTTGAATAAACTCTTGTACTTGTGGATGTAAGGGATTCAACCAAGCTTGTTTAGTTATTAAAAGATTGTCGATTTCTTCTGGTGGAGCATCTTGAATAGAGTTTATACCTTCTTGCCCAATTGTCAACCAGTCAGGATAACGCCTTGCTAATTGTGAATAATGCGGCGTCATGAACCCGTATTCAAACCAGGGAATGACTCTCAAATCTTTATTTTTGGCAAGTGTTACTATTTTTGCTAAAACATCCTGTCCACCGTGCATGAAATTAAGCAAAGGTTGAGTTTCTGATCCTGTAGTTATTTTGGCTACAGTACTCTTGTAAAAAGTATGTCCTCGGTTCCAAACTACAGGATAAATCGTATTAAAGTTGAGAGTCGATAATTGATTTATGGCACGGTTAATACCCCAAGGGACAAATAGTACACCACTAGCAACATTAGTAAGCCAAACGCCGCGGATTTCTGTAGTTAAAGGACTGGTTTTTTGGGAATAAACTGGCAGTGAAGAGGGTAACAAACCTGTTAAAGCGACTACTAATCCCAAACACAGCAAGTAAGCAACACAACGGCGAGCAACCCGATTCATTTGTAAGCGTGACCTAGTGCGATCGGAATATGTATATAACTACAAAATAAAGTTGTAATCCTCCGGATGATGTAAAGAAATGATGATTCAGAATTCAGGAGTCAGAACTCAGAACTCAGGAGTTAGAGGTCAGAATAGTTGAAACAATACAGAGGAAATTTTGGTTATGAATCTACTTAACAATACCAAAACCTGATAAATTATGACTCCTAACTCCTAACTCCTTTCTGCTTAAAATCTTTCCACACCTTCAAATTGTTTTAGTGCCGATGCATTTGCTGCTTCACCACAAGTTCGTGGTGTGGGGAATATCTTTTCAGGATTTGCTAACCCTTTAGGATTAAAAACTTGCCGTACCCATTGCATAGTTTCTAAATCAACTTGGCTAAACATCTGTGGCATATAACACCTTTTCTCTGCACCGATGCCATGTTCACCAGAAATACTACCACCGACTTGGACACAAAGTTTAAGAATTTTTCCACCCATTTCTTCTACTTGCTCTAATGCACCAGACACAGAATTATCATAAAGAATTAGCGGATGAAGATTGCCATCGCCAGCATGAAACACATTAGCAACCCGATAACCGTATTGTTTACTTAATGCCTCAATTTCATGTAAAACATAAGGCAACTGAGTCCGAGGAATTACACCATCTTGTACATAATAATCTGGACTTAAATGTCCGGCCGCAGCAAAAGCCGCTTTGCGCCCTTTCCATAATTTCAAACGAGTTTCTGGGTCAGTAGCAGAAGTGACATTCCGCGCCCCATTCTTTTTACAAATTTCGGTAACTCGCTGCTTATTCCCTGCAACTTCCACTTCTAAACCGTCAATTTCTATTAGCAAAATAGCAGTAGCATCGCGGGGATAACAATTAGTTGCTACAACATCTTCAACTGCATTGATGCTAAAGTTGTCCATCATTTCCATACCACCAGGAATAATCCCGGCACTGATGATGTCAGAAACAGTTGCTCCAGCAGCTTCAATACTTGTAAAATCTGCCAATAGTACACAAATTGATTCAGCACTTTTGAGAATTCGCAAAGTAATTTCTGTGGCAATTCCTAAAGTGCCTTCAGAACCAACAAAAACACCTGTTAAATCATAACCAGGCATTTCTGGAATTTGTCCGCCCATATCGATAATATCTCCTTCCGGCGTGACAATTTTTAATCCTAAAACGTGGTTAGTAGTAACACCGTATTTTAGACAATGTACGCCACCAGAATTTTCGGCAATGTTGCCCCCAATAGAGCAGATAATTTGACTAGATGGGTCAGGAGCGTAGTAAAATCCAGCACCACTCACAGCTTGTGTTACCCAACTATTAATCACCCCTGGTTGTACAACTGTCCGTTGATTTTCTAAATCAATGCTGAGGATTTGACGCATTAATGAGGTAACAATTAAAACTGAATCTTCTACTGGTAAAGCGCCACCAGATAGACCAGTACCAGAGCCGCGTGCTATGAAAGGTATTGAATATTGATTGCATATTTTCACAACTTGGGCAACTTGTTCTGTAGTTCTGGGTAAAACCACCACAGCGGGACGTTGGCGATAACCAGTTAAACCATCGCATTCATAGGTAATGAGTTCTTCGCGGCGTTGCACCACACCATTTTTGCCAAGGACACCCTCGAATGCTTTGAGAATGGGCTTCCAGTTACGTTGTTTTTTATCTTGGGTAAGCATAATTTTTTAAAGTTCAAGGTAGATGTTCCAGGCTGGTTAGTATAGCTGTAATTACTATATTTTAAATTCTATCTTCTTCCTCTGTTGTAAGTTCTGACTTCTCATCTCTTAATTCTTTTTTTAGTGATGTATCTATCTCTATATCTTTTAAAAAATTAGAGTTGGGAGAATTGACCATGTGACCTGTATGGTCAATATATTTATGATTTTTGCCAATTCTGACTCGTGCTTGCCCTTTAAAAAACTTGTCAGCACCATCAAACTGAGGAGAGATTATTACCTGCCCTGATAAGTCAATATAGCCCCATTTATAGGCAATTTTAACTGCTGCCAGGCATTCCGAAAATCTATCTACGTAATCAAAATTGGATGGTATAATAACTCGTCCTGATAAATCTATGTAGCCGTATTTCTTGCCAATCTTTACTCGTGCTAGACCTTGGGAAAAGCTCTCAGCCCAATCAAATTGACAGTTGATGACTATCTGCCCTAATGAATTGATATAGCCCCACTTGTAGTCAATCTTTATCAGTGCTAGACCTTCTGCAAACTGCCAAGCCTGAGTAAATTTAGGAGGTATGATTATTTGCCCTCTCTTATCTTTATATCCATACTTTTCACCATTCTTAAATCGCTCTAAACCTAATGCAACGTCTTCCACTTTTTCAAACTGAAACGGAATCGTGATAATCTCTCTATAAACACTTTTGTTGCTAACTTCAAATCGCGTTACCTCATAAGAAAATCTTTCAGGCTTATCAAACTGTGACTGAAGAATCATCGTCCCCATCTGGTCGATGTAGTCAACTTTATGACCAAGCTTTACTTGTGCTATTCCATTGAAAAATTTTCCAGCCTCATCAAACAGAGGTGGAATAACTACTTGTCCTTTTTGATTTTTGTAGCCCCACTTGTCCCCCTCCTGGAATGGCCTCAAGCCCTTGGTCATTTAGTTTGCCTACCTTTTATTTTCGTACTAACACAAACCTCTTATTGTCAATAATGGCACAATCATCTCCTAAAGCCAAAAATAGTGTGTCCACTATTTTTGGCTAACTTGCATCCTCTCATCCCCAATGAACTAACCTAGAAATAACGCTTTCAAATACTGGACAAAATCATGGTTCAGGAAGTTCTAATCAATAATGATGATTACTATGTGCCAGATGCCAACCAACTAGTCACTGAAGATGATACACCTGTGGACAATTTTGCTTCGGAAAAACAACAACGCCTGTTGGTTGGCTCTCTTTATACTTCTCTACAGCCGCAGACTTTTTTAGCAGCAGCCAATGTCGGGATTTACCATACAGACGGTCAACCCGCAATTGTACCTGACGTTTTTCTCAGCTTAGATGTGCAAGTACCTCAAAATTGGTGGGAAAAACAAAATCGTTGTTATATGGTTTGGCGTTTTGGCAAACCTCCAGAAGTTGTCCTTGAAATTGTCTCTAATCAAGAAGGTGATGAACTTGGCAAAAAACTGAAAATTTATGAACACATGCGGGCTAGTTACTACATCGTATATGACCCAAATCAGCAATTAGGAGAAAAAGTACTACGTGTTTATGAACTTAGGGGAACACGCTACTTTGAAACCTCAGAAATTTGGTTAGAACAAGTTGGTTTAGGTGTAATTCTGTGGGAAGGTGAATTTGAAGGCAGACAGGATCATTGGTTACGCTGGTGTTACCAAGATGGGAATGTTTTATTGACTGGAGATGAACGCGCCGAACAGGAACGACAACGTGCTGAACAAGCAGAACAACGCACCCAATTACTAGCAGAAAGGCTACGGGCTATGGGCGTAGATCCAGACACTCTATAGGACACTAGCTGTAAAGACGCAAGGGCTTTTTACGTCTTTGTATGAGTCAATTATCACGAACTTGTGCAACTTATAAACTCTTTTATACGCTGCCAAACCTTCTCTACTAAATCAGGATCATCTGAATCAAACCATTCAATTTGTGGATATGCTCGAAACCAAGTACGTTGTCGCTTGGCAAATTGTCGTGTATGCAAAACTGTTAATTCTTTCGCTTCATCCAAGGAAATATCCCCAGCCAAATATTGCTTTATTTCTTGATAGCCCAAAGTATTCAACAAAGACAAATCAGCGCCATATTTTTGACAAAGATTCTCCACCTCAGCGACCAAACCATTTGCTATCATTTGCTCAGTACGCTGTTGAATCCGAACATCTAACTTTTCAACATCGCAATCTAAACCAATTTGCAAAATCGGATAATTCGGTGGATTCTCCCCTTGCTGTTCTGAAATTGGATATCCGGTGACGTAAAATACCTCTAATGCTCGTAAAGTCCGCACTGAATCGTTGCCATGAATCTTTTGTGCAGCAACTGGATCAACTTGTTGTAAAATTGCGTAGAGTTGTGGTTGTCCTAGAGATTCAAGCTGCGATCGCAATTCAATCTGTGGTGCAACTCTCGGAATTTTCATTCCTTGGACAATAGAACGAATGTATAAACCAGTACCACCAACTAAAAACAGTGGTGTAACACCAACAGAAGCAATTAAGGCTTGTGTTTGCTCCTGATACTCTGCTACTGTCATCGTGTCTGTTGGATCGCAGATATCTATTAGATAGTGCGGCACAAATTTTTGTTCAGCCACAGTTGGTTTCGCCGTCCCAATATCAAATTCACGATAAACTTGACGAGAATCAGCACTAAGAATTACAGAACCCAACCGCATTGCCAAAGCCAAAGCCAAACTCGATTTTCCCGTTGCCGTCGCCCCACAAATCACAATTAATTTAGTCATTAGTCATTAGTCATTAAGCTATTCTCCCCCTGCTCCCCCTGCTCCCTGCCCCTCTGCCTCCCCTGCCTCTCTTGCACGGTACTGCAACCCCAGTATAAACTTCTCTTGAAAATGCCCTACAGACGCCAGCAAGGCTTTTGTGTTACAATTTTGGAGTGTTTTTACTTTTATTTGCCTTTCGGCGATTTCAACCCCACGCATCAGGAGAGTTTACATGACGAGCAGTTACAGTGCCGATCAGATTCAAGTTCTGGAAGGTCTGGAAGCCGTCCGCAAAAGACCAGGAATGTACATTGGTACCACTGGGCCGCGAGGACTCCACCATTTAGTTTACGAGGTGGTGGACAATTCAATCGATGAGGCTTTGGCGGGTCATTGCACTCATATAGAAGTGGATATCAACGCTGATGGTTCCGTGACTGTAACAGATGATGGTCGCGGTATTCCCGTCGATACTCACTCGCGTACTGGAAAATCGGCTTTGGAAACCGTAATGACGGTACTGCACGCCGGTGGCAAGTTTGGCGGCGGTGGTTACAAAGTTTCTGGAGGATTGCACGGGGTTGGTATTTCTGTTGTTAATGCCCTATCTGAAGTTGTAGAAGTTACGGTTTGGCGAGATAAAAAGGTTCATCTCCAACGCTATGAACGCGGTATCCCAGTTACGGAACTGCAAACCAAGCCTTACAAAGAAGCTAGAACTGGAACTTCTGTCACCTTCAAGCCAGATACCCAAATTTTTACAACTAGCATTGAGTTTGATTACATAACTTTATCAGGTCGCCTACGAGAATTGGCGTATCTGAATGCAGGTGTCAAAATTACCTTTACTGACCACCGTTTAGAACTACTAAAAAGCGATACAGCCAAGGTAGAAACCTACGAGTACAAGGGTGGGATCAAAGAGTACATTGCGTACATGAACCGTGAGAAGCAACCACTGCATGAAGAAATTATCTATGTGCAGGGCGAACGCAACAACGTACAAGTGGAAGTTTCATTACAGTGGTGTACTGATGCTTACACGGATAATGTACTAGGTTTTGCTAACAATATTCGCACGGTAGATGGTGGTACGCACTTAGAAGGGTTAAAAGCAGTTCTGACTCGGACATTAAATGCGATCGCCCGCAAGCGCAATAAAATTAAAGAGAATGAACCTAACCTCAGTGGCGAACACGTCCGCGAAGGTTTGACTGCGGTAATTTCCGTTAAAGTCCCAGATCCAGAATTTGAAGGACAAACCAAAACCAAACTCGGTAATACTGAAGTACGGGGAATTGTGGATTCTTTGGTGGGAGAAGTCCTCACCGAGTATCTAGAATTTCATCCTGCCATAGCAGATTCAATCTTAGATAAAGCTATCCAAGCTTTCAAAGCCGCAGAAGCAGCGCGTCATGCACGGGAATTAGTTCGCCGCAAATCTGTACTAGAATCTTCGCCATTGCCTGGTAAATTGGCAGATTGTAGTTCTCGTGACCCTAGCGAATCTGAGATATTCATTGTGGAAGGGGATTCAGCAGGTGGGAGTGCCAAACAAGGACGCGATCGCCGCACTCAAGCAATCTTGCCTCTACGTGGTAAAATTCTTAACATTGAAAAAACCGATGACGCTAAAATTTATAAAAATAACGAAGTTCAATCGTTAATTACAGCACTTGGTTTAGGTGTCAAAGGTGATGAATTCGATTCCAACCAACTGCGTTATCACCGTATAGTCATTATGACGGATGCTGACGTAGATGGAGCGCACATCCGTACTTTGCTGTTAACATTCTTCTATCGATATCAGCGATCGCTCATCGAACAAGGCTTTATTTATATTGCTTGTCCCCCACTGTTTAAAGTAGAACGGGGACGTAATCATGAGTATTGCTATAGCGATCGCGAAAAAAATCAAGCGATCGCCAAATTCCCGGCTAACGCCAACTACACCATCCAACGCTTCAAAGGTTTGGGTGAAATGATGCCACAACAACTCTGGGACACCACCATGAACCCAGAAACTCGTAAAATGAAGCAAGTCGAAATTGAGGATGCCGCCGAAGCCGATCGCATCTTCACAATTTTAATGGGCGATCGGGTCGCACCCAGACGAGAATTTATCGAAACCTATGGTTCTAAACTCAATTTCACCGATTTAGATATCTAATCTCAGCAGTCCTAAATCATTTGTAAAAAACAAGATCCCCGATTTCTTTAAGAAATCGGGGATCTTTAACTTTGAAATATTGCTTGACATTCCTGCAACAGATTTTGGTAAAGAATTTATATTCAAAATTTCTGTAAAAACTACCTCTTTTGGATGATGACAATCTATGAAATTTATAAACTTATTGTATTAACATTTTTGATACTACAAATTATGTCGTTAGAGTAGTTGACTTATCACTTGTGTGACAAGCTTATAATACAAAAAATACAAATATTCCAAGTTTCTCTCTGTGTAGTTCATATAATTTGCTAATTGTCAAGATTTTTGAAACAATCAATGCTCGATTGTTAGCTAAACCACCAACTTTGTTGGAAAGTTAGTTCAGATAATACTCTTTGCTCTGATTCGTTGATTAATTTGAACCACCAGCTAGAAACACATTTGTTATGCTTTAAGAAAATAACTGAATATCATCTATCCAACAGCAATTAATAAGTATTTTGAGGATTTCTCATCATAAGATGACAGAAACCTACCGAAATAAAAGTATTGAAATTTACAATTGATTTACGCAAAAAAGCTTTGTAACTAAATCATCAGGTAATCTGCTGGATTCTCTGTGTTCGAGGTAATAGCTGTTGGAAGTACCCACCATAAGGCTGAAAACTTGTTAATATCTTCATGTAGTGCCATGGCGATCGCGATCGTATCGTATGTATCTAATGTACTTTTGCCTAAGATAAGACGATATTGGCAAGTTCGCAGGACAAATTGTTTTTGAATTGATTAAAATATCCTTGTATACAATAAGAAAAGTTTGTCAAGTTTCATAGGGCTGAAATCGCCACAGTGCGCTAACGTGTGAATAAGACCCAATTAGTAAACCTAAATTGATCTTCTATCAGGTCGATTCTGCCACCGCCTCAACTCCTCAGTTAAGGTAGTTAGTACGCAGAAGGTTAACTGCTTTCAGGCAAGCACCACCACCATTGTTGTATTTACCCAAGGACAAGACCCGTTTTAGTCTAAGGGATGCTTAATTTATGAAGGAAATGTAAAAATGGGTAGGTTAAGACGAATAGTCTGAGTTAACATAAAATGCACTCTTTCTCAGTAATTAATGTTGTGTAAAATACATGAAATTCGGCAGACACAAGCATACTTACTTCCTAATGTAATAAGAGCGTCACTGCAATTCCGAAAGGTAGAGAAAAAATTTCCGGGTATAAATCCCGTTTTCAATGTCTTTTTGGTGAAAGTAGCTAAAAGTTACTTAATGAATTCATGATTAATACACAAAAAGAGTGCAATTTCTGTGAAACAGGCTACAATCGGAAGAGTCTTTATACGAAAATCTGCCAACAGTCTGAACTCATTTGTATAGAGTGGCAATTTTTTTGATAAAGGCAAGTATTTTTTTTGACCAGTTAGTTGAAAGCAATATGTGATAGCAACACATATAACATTTACTAAAGTGAGCAAGTCACCTTTAGTATTTGCTTAAACTAAAGTAAAAACCCTCCTACCGGAGGTGTAAAACTTCCGAAAATATCTCTGGCAAATCTGCCAAAAAACTTATTTTCGGTTGGCAATTGGCTCGTTTAAAAGAGCCGTTAACACATCTTGAGTAATTGATTCTGCAAGGAGCATGAGGAACGCGGCATGAACCAGGCTAACAACGTACTCGAAAGCATATATCAGCCTGACCTAGAAATAATGAATCAGCCTGAGCTCGAGTTAGAAGAACTCTTAATAGACGATGAAGAGGACTTGCTGATCATCGATGAAGGTGACGAGGAATTTTTAGAGCCTCAGTCTGATGAGGACGACGCAAAGTCTGGAAAAGCCGCTAAATCGCGTCGTCGGACACAAAGCAAGAAAAAGCACTATACCGAAGATTCCATTCGGCTTTACTTGCAAGAAATTGGTAGAATTCGTCTGTTGCGGGCAGACGAAGAAATTGAATTGGCGCGGAAAATAGCTGATTTGTTGGAATTAGAGAGAGTCCGCGAAAGACTCTGTGAGCAATTAGATCGCGATCCTCGAGATAGTGAATGGGCAGAAGCAGTACAACTGCCACTACCAGCCTTTCGTTATCGCCTCCATGTTGGTCGTCGGGCGAAAGACAAGATGGTGCAATCCAACCTCCGTCTTGTAGTTTCAATTGCTAAGAAATACATGAATCGTGGTTTGTCGTTCCAGGACTTAATTCAGGAAGGCAGTCTCGGTTTGATTCGTGCCGCTGAAAAGTTTGACCACGAAAAAGGTTATAAATTCTCCACCTATGCTACATGGTGGATTCGTCAAGCAATTACCCGCGCGATCGCAGATCAATCCCGCACAATTCGTCTTCCAGTTCACCTTTACGAAACCATTTCTCGGATTAAGAAAACTACCAAGTTGCTATCTCAAGAAATGGGTCGCAAACCTACTGAAGAAGAAATCGCCACTCGGATGGAAATGACCATTGAGAAGTTGCGGTTCATTGCGAAATCTGCCCAGTTACCTATCTCATTAGAAACGCCTATTGGTAAAGAAGAAGATTCTCGATTGGGTGATTTTATTGAATCCGATGGTGAGACACCAGAAGACCAAGTTTCCAAAAATCTTCTGCGCGAAGACCTTGAAAAAGTCCTCGACAGTCTTAGCCCACGCGAACGCGATGTTCTCAGACTGCGTTATGGCTTGGATGATGGTCGGATGAAAACCCTTGAGGAAATCGGCCAGATTTTCAACGTCACCCGCGAACGGATTCGTCAAATTGAGGCGAAAGCACTCCGCAAGTTACGCCACCCAAATCGTAACAGCGTTCTCAAGGAATATATTCGGTAGTCAATTAGTCAATAGTCATTGGTCATTAGTGAATAAACAAATGACAAATGACAACTGACAAAAAAATAAAACCTGGTAGTGAATTAGCACTCCAGGTTTTTTTATTTATAGGTCATCTTGGATATTAAGACTTATAAGATACCCCAAAAATGTAGGAAGCCTTGACCAGAGAAAACCTCAACCAAAACGGCTGCTGAAAAGCCAATCATTGCCAACCGACCGTTCCAAACTTCTGCTTGTGGGGTAAAGCCCCAACGCCAAGCGTTGCGATCTTCAATTACGGGAGTACTGACTTTTGTTGTACTTGCATTTGTCATGGTTAGAACTCCAAATTCAATTTTTAAGGTTTATTGCCTTATGTAAACTAATATAACAAATATTTTGAGAAAGGCAACATTTTTTATACTTTTGTTTCCATGACTTGACATAAATAGTAATAGCTATTTATACAGATTCAAGCATCTGTCTTCAGTAAGATTTCCTGATGTTAAAGAAATGTGATCTAGAATTTTACTGTTATAAAAAATATTATCTTATTGAGAGTTATTATCAAATAATTTATTTAAATTGCCTTGTTCACCATATAGTTTGCTATCTTAAGATAAAAATTATTGATAGTTTAAGTCAGTACCAGACAATTTCCATTTCTTTTGCAGTCGAGACAAAACTAAGCTTTTCGTAGACGCGTTTACCATCCTCAGTGGCGTGAAGCCAGAGGCGTTTTGCCTCAGTTGCTCTCATAAAGCTAATAATTTCCTTTAACAAGGCTGTTGCAATTCCCTGTCCTCGCCACATCGGAATTGTATAAACGTTCATAATGTAGGCTTCTAAGCCTGAGAGATTGCCATTGTAAGGGGGTCGTTGAAAAAATACCAAGCCGCTAGTGGCAACAATTTGACTATCCACTTCAGCTACCCAAGCTAAAAACTCACCCGACGGCATTTTTTCGCCAAGATATCTTCGAGTTGCTTCTGCTAGGTTTGTGATGTCAAAGTCACCTTTAATCTCACCAACCTCTCGCAGAAGTTCGAGACGCAATTGAATTAGCGCCTCTAAATCCTGCAAGTTGGCTTGTCGCAAGTTGAACATTACCTAATTTACGATCGCACTTCAGCCACAGTGATAATTTTTTCATCACGGTTGAGTTGGAGGATACTTTCACCTTTCACATCTCTACCTAAAAGCGGCACTGTGTCCACAGGTATCCGCACTACCCGTTCCTTATTCGTCACTAAGGCTACCTCGCCAGATGCGTTGGCGTAGCCCGCCGTTCGCGTAGCGTCTCGTAGAGAAGGCATCGCTATGACCATACCAGCTAAGTTGTCAGTTTTGCTAGCAAATTTCAGCGCTTGCGTCCCCAAATCACCGCGATTAGCTGCTCTCAACTGACTCGCAGCCATCCGCTTGGCATATCCTTCTTGAGTAACTAAGAGTAATTGGTCATCTTTACCGACAGTGACACAGCCAACCATTTGCTGATTTTTCAATAGTCGAAATGCTTGTAAACCCATCGCTGTGCGTCCCATGACTGGTAATTGTTCATCATTGACTGCAAAGCGCAACATTCGTCCACCGGAACTAGCTAAAATAAGATGCGCCCCTGGAGCGGTGAACTGGGTAAATGACAATTCATCATCATCTTTGAGCTTCAAAATCGTGATGCCGCGCCGAGTTAAGTTAGTAAATTCTCCCAGAGACAGACGTTTAATTCTTCCCTGTTTTGTTAAGAGAATCATCTGCCTAGTTTCAAAATTTTCCGGCAGCAAAAAGCGGCTGACCACATCTTCTTGAGCGCTTTGAGCAGTACTACTGAGCATAGTAATCAAAGGTTTTCCCCGTGGAGAACGTCCAGTGGTTGGGGGAATTTCTCCCACATTTACCGGATAGACTTTGCCGCTACCAGTTAGTATCAGCAAGTCTTTCCCCGTGTCAGTCAACACAGTTTGGATAATAAAGTCATTATCGTGCAGACCATTTTCAGCTTTTGACTTTCTCCCAGATGGCTGAGTGCGGCGGACATAACCCCGTTGGGTAAATTCTAAAATCGCTTCCTCTACTGGTTCAGAAGATTTAAATTCCTCCTCCTCTGCCCCTCTGCTCCTCTGCCCCTCTGCTCCTCTGCCCCTCTGCTCCTCCGCTCTAGACTTCTGCTCCTCTCCAATTTTCGTTCGTCGGGGATCGTTATATTTGCGCTTGAGCGATCGCAAATCTTTTTTCAGCGCCTTGAGTAATTCGCGGCGATCGTTGAGTAATTGCTCCAACAAGCTAATTTGTTCGCTGATTTGCTCAAATTCCTGCTGCAAATTTTGCTGTTCCAAACTCGTGAGGCGGCGTAACGGCATCGCTAGAATTGCATCTCCTTGTACCTCACTCAAATCCAGTTGGTTACAAAGATTAATTTTTGCCGTACTACCATCGGGAGCTTGGCGCAAAATTTGAATTACCTCATCCAAATTAGACAGCGCTTTCAGCAAACCTTCCACCAAATGCACACGACTTTGGGCCTTACCCAACTCGTAATTGTAGCGGCGGTTCAGCGTCTCTTCTCGGAATTTCAAAAATTCCTGCAACAGTTGGCGCAAACTTAACTGGCGGGGTTGTCCATCCACGATTGCGAGGAGAATCGCCCCAAAAGTCATTTGTAAAGCAGTTTGGTGATACAAATGCTGGAGAACTTCTTGGGGATTGGTATCGCGCTTGAGTTCAATTACTACCCGCATCCCTTCGCGATCGCTCTCATCTCGAAGATCAGAAATTCCTTGCAAACGTCCTTGATTTACTAAGTCCGCTACCTTCTCAATCCAGGCAGCCTTATTCACTTGATAAGGCAATTCTGTAATGATAATTGCCGACCGTCGCTTGCTTCCCCGACTGGCTGGAATTTCCTCCAGAGTCGCGACTCCCCGTAGCAAAATTCCACCTTTACCTGTGGTGTATGCTTCCCGAATTCCCGTCTCACCAACTATTTCCCCACCAGTGGGAAAATCTGGCCCTGGAATTAGCTCAAATAATTTTTCATCTGGCAATTCTGGGTTGTCGATTAAGGCAATTAACCCATCGACAACTTCCCCCAAATTGTGGGGTGGTACATTCGTCGCCATTCCTACAGCAATACCAGAACAGCCATTAAGTAACAGAAACGGCAACTGAGCAGGTAACACCGTTGGTTCTTGCTGGGAATTATCAAAGTTCCCGACAAATTCCACAGTTTCTTCACCAATTTCTGTCAGCATTCCCTCATGGCTGATCGGTGCGAGGCGCGTTTCTGTGTAGCGCATCGCTGCTGGCGGGTCATTATCGACACTACCAAAGTTACCGTGTCCTGCCAGCAAAGGATAGCGGCTAGAAAAATCCTGCACTAGCCTTACTAAGGCATCGTAAACCGATTGGTCGCCGTGGGGATGGTATTTACCCAACACATCACCCACTACACGGGCACATTTTCGATAAGGTCTATCTGGTACTAAACCAAGTTCGTGCATTGCATACAAAATGCGCCGATGCACTGGTTTTAAGCCATCACGCACGTCTGGTAGCGCTCGCCCGACAATCACGCTCATGGCATATTCTAGATAAGACCGTTGCATCTCGGTGTGCAGGGCTGTTGGAATTACCTGTCCCGTTGAGAGAAGGTTTAACTGTTTTGCCATGAGTTTTTTCCCTGAAATTTAACTACACAAAAGCCGATGGAACTCAACACTGCGGCAACCACAGCATAACGGATGAAATGAGATTCATAACAAAATTTTGATAGTCGCAGAAGAAAAAGCAGTAGTATCATCCTTGATGACGAGGATGCAATTGACTATTAAAAAGGATGCACACGAGTATAATCTACATAAACTTAGTAGCCATCATACTTACAATGATTGCATTTCTTAATTTTGAATTCTGGAATTCTTTAATCTCCTCACCTCTATAACTAAAATTCTCATGAAAACTGTTTTAATTGTCGAAGATGATCTAATTAATGCTCGTGTTTTTTCCAAAATTTTGTCCAAGCGTGGCGGCTTGGGTGTAAAACACACTGAAAATGTCGAAGAAGTTATAAAAATTGCCCAATCAGGAGAAGCCGACCTGATTTTGATGGATGTTTCTCTGTCCAGAAGTGTTTACCAAGGCAAATCTGTTGATGGAATCAAGATTACACAAATGTTGAAATCTGATCCGAAAACAGCAAACTTGCCTGTAATTTTGGTGACAGCACATGCTATGGAAGGCGATCGCGAGAACTTTCTCAAGCAAAGCGGTGCTGATGGCTACATTTCTAAGCCAGTTGTTGACCATCAACAGTTCGTTGACCAAATCATCGCACTTCTACCCACAGACGAGAACTAAGAATTAACGACTTATTTCAGGAATACTCGCCCGCAAATGTTTTTGGGCGATAGTTCCTGTATTTATCTAGTATAGATGTACTACGAAAAGGTACTATTAGGCAAGTGCTGAGTAGTGAGTGCTGAGTAAAGAGTTTGGAGTTAGAAGTTTGGAATTAACAGTTAAATATTTGAACTCGTAAACTCAGCACTCCTCACTCATTACTCATTACTCATTACTCATTACTACCTATTGAGTAGGCTGTTTTCTAGGCGTAGGCGCTGATGATGAGTTTGCTGGTTGCTGTAGGGCTGCTTGAATACGGGGTAATTCTAGGAATTTTTTCGTATCAGACAGTAGACGATCGCCCCAGAGATTTTCTTTGAGGAAATTTAAATTAGCATAGCGCGAATCGATACGGAGTGCAGTTTCTCCCAAGGTTAGTCCTTGTTGGCGATCGCCTTTAGTATACAGTGCCACCGCTAAGGCCAATAAAGGTTCTGCTGCTTGTTTATCAAGGGTTACAGCAGATTGCCATCGCTTAATCGCTTCGGGGATATTACCCTGTTCGTAGTTGATTAAACCAATATTGTTAAGCGCCGGCCAGAATTTTTTATCTTGAGAGACGGCTTTATCGTACTGGGCGATCGCATCTGGCAATCGACCCAGCATAAAGTAAGCATTACCCAAATCAAATAAACCCTCTGGATTATTGGGTTTTAACTTCAAACCTTCTTGATAATTGACAGCAGCAGCCTGGTAATTTTTCTGCTGAAAATTAACTGAACCCAAAGCAAACAGAATATCACCATTTTTAGGGTTGATAGATTGTGCTTTTTTCAAGCTAGCGATCGCACTATCAAACTCTTTAGTTTGCAGTTGCAATCCACCTAACAGCAACCATACTTTATCATTCCCAGGAGCCAGTTGACTAGCCAGCCGCGCTCGTGGCAAAGCTAAGTCAACCTGTTGAAACTGAGCTAGTTGAGCCGCCTCTTGTGCCAAGCTCAACCCCTGCTTTTCTAACTTTGTCGCATCTAGTTGCAGTGTATGGGGTATTAATGCCTGCGCGTTAGCGGCTTTTGGCATACTCCACAAACTACAAACCATCAGAAGAGAAATCAAACGAACATGTTTAGGCACATTACCGCCTTTAAGCCACTAATCAAAGAATCTTTCAGCTAGCTTAAACGATCTCCGCTCTTGACGGCAGCAAAATCTTACCAATCTTGGGAAAGGAATGCGGGGAGTAGGGGGAGTGAAGAAGGGAATAGGTAGAGGTTACAGGGTGCAGATTATTTCCTATCACCTATCACCTCCACCCTAATCCCAATGTCCAATGCATAATCCCGGATTTATCACCACACCTCTTAAAGCCTGCGCAAGTGCCGGGGAGAAGTAATGAGTAAGAAGTAAGAAGTTTTTACTCATTACTCATTACTTCTCCTTTGCTCCATCAAACGCCTTGAGCTTGTGAGAAATGCGGGATAATGCCCATTAAAAAAAAACTGATGACTTTGGTCATACATCAGCCTGGAATTACTAGTGACTTTCGTCATACATCGGTTTCAACTTTTTGATCAATAATTATTATGTATGAATTTATACGACGAGGTAAATATTAAACACCTTAATGCCAAAACAACTGTCTAAAAGATTGCTGACTTCAAACTTCAGCAATCTAGAACTTTAATACAAATAAGGAGTCAATTCCATGTTGAAACCAAACCGTATATCGATAGTATTAGCTGCTGCTGCTCTGATAATTGTTCCTACTCTCTTGACTGCACCTGCAAGTGCCCAGACGAAAGTCTACGTTGTTGGCGATCGCGATCAAAATTGGAACCGCGACGGCAGATCCAATTCTAGAGAAGTTAGAAACTCTAGAGACAGGGATAATAATTGGAACCGTGACGGCAGACCCAATCCTAGAGAAGTCAGAAACTCTAGAGACAGGGATAATAATTGGAACCGTGATGGTAGATCCTATCCTGTAGAAGTCAGAAACCCTAGAGATCGGGATAATTGGAACCGTGATAACCAATTTAATGGCAGAGTAGTCAGACTTGGTAATGGTGATATCAGATATCCCAATGGGCAAATTATTCCTTCTAGATCCATAGTCAGACTGCGTAATCAAGGTTACTTCAGACTTCCTAACGGGGATATTCTGCTTCCCAATCAGGAAATTGTTCCTGCTGGGAGATTAGTGAGAGTGCGTGATGATTATTTCAGACTTCCTAGTGGATTAGTACTGCAAATAAACCTTTAAAACACTAAAAACTCAAAATCATTGTCAGTATTAGGCTACCAGGCTATAGTTTTAGCCGTGAATAAGTAGCTCGGTAGCCGTTCCTTATAGACAAAATGGATATGAAAATTGATACACAAAATACCGTAGATTCATCAGTTTTAGTTCCAGAGGTAAAGAAAAAAAAGAGCAGACTTAATTGGCTCTCTTGGCTAATTGCTCTTTGCCTTTTGGGTGGAATTGGCTATGCCGTTTATTACCAAGTAACGGTTGCTCCCCGTCAACAAGCCAGCCGCCGGGTGCTGACAAGACCTGTACAAAGGCAGAGTTTAACAATCACAGTTTCAGCGAACGGAACGGTGAAGCCTGAGCGGTCAATCAACCTTAGTCCGAAAAATTCCGGCATCTTAAAAAGGCTGCTGGCGAAAGAAGGAGATATCGTTAAACAAGGACAGATTGTCGCTTACATGGATGATTCCAATCTTCGGGGGCAACTTACCTCTGCTCAAGGACAATTGGCACAAGCCGAGGCGAATTTGCAAAAAGCGATCGCAGGTAATCGTCCTCAAGATATTGCCCAATCACAAGGAGCATTAGACGAAGCCGAGGCGAATCTGCAAAAGGTACAAGCAGGTAATCGCTCTCAAGATATTGCCCAAGCACAGGCACGCTTGCAAAGCGCTCAAGCCGCCCTTCGCCAAGCAGAAGATGATTTTGTTCGCAATCAGCAACTTTACAATGCAGGCGGTATTTCCCTTCAGACTCTCAACCAAAACCGCTCCAATCGTGACAGCGCCCAAGCTAATGTAAATGAAGCACAGCAAGCACTGGCTCTGCAAAAAGCCGGGTCGCGTCCAGAAGACGTTGAGCAAGCACGGGCTGTAGTGAAGCAGAGACAGCAAGCTTTGGCACTTGTAAAAGCGGGTACACGCCAAGAAGATATTGACGCAGCCCGCGCCCAGGTAACATCGGCTCGTGGCTCACTGCAAAACATCCAAGCCGAAATCAATGACACGATCATTCGCGCACCCTTTGATGGTGTGGTGACAAAGAAGTTTGCCGATCCAGGTGCTTTCGTGACACCTACAACTGCCAGTAGTGAAGTAGCTTCTTCTTCTTCTTCTTCAATCTTGTCTCTCGCTTCAACAAATGAGATTGTCGCAAGTTTAGCGGAAACAAATATTTCTAAAATTAGCCTTGGTCAAAAAGTCTCGATTCAAGCAGATGCCTATCCAGGAAAGACCTTTGAAGGTAAAGTAAGCCAAATTGCTGCCCAAGCAATTGTCGAGCAAAACGTCACCAGTTTTGAAGTCAGAGTATCACTATCAGATCCTCAAAGACTACTGCGGTCTGGGATGAATGCGGAAGTAGATTTTCAAGTCGGTCAAGTTGAAAATGTTTTAGTAGTACCAACGGCTTCAGTGGTACGCCAAGAAAATGCTACAGGCGTCTTTGTGCAAGGAAAAAATAACAGACCTGTGTTTACTCGCATAGAGGCTGGCGTCACCGCGAATAACTTTACCGAAGTTAAGTCTGGATTGACAGGAGACGAAAGGGTATTGCTCAGTTTTCCACCAGGATCGCGTCCACAATCAACACCAAGAGGAGGAGTTTTCCCTGGTTTAGGTGGAGGTGGAGGAGCCGGAGGAGGCGGAAGAGGAACAGGTGGCGGCGGAGGTCGTTCCGGCGGCAGTTCTAGCGGTGGTGGTCGTTCTCAAGGCGGTGGTTCCCCTTAAAATTAGTTTTAAATAAAACATTATGTTTAAGATATTTAAGGGCTTTTACAAAGCGAAGAATACCCGCACAGTACCATTGCTGGAAATATTGACAATGGCGGCAGAGACTCTGTGGAGTAACAAATTACGCACATGTCTAACTATGTTGGGCGTGATTATTGGGATTTCTTCAGTTATTGCGATTACTTCTGTTGGTCAGGGAGTGCAAAAGGGGGTTGAACAACAGATACAAGCATTGGGTACAGATGTGATCCAAATCTTAGCGGGTGCTGCAAGAAGCGGGAATGTCCGTCAAGGAGTCGGTTCTAGCAGCACCTTGACTTGGGAAGATGCACAGGCGATCGCTACACAAGCGCCATCAGCACAGATGGTTTCTGCTTATCTCCAACGCAGCGCTCAAGTTGTCTATGCAGGACAGAACACCTCAACTACCATTTATGGCACAGATTTGAACTACCCAGAAGTCAGAAATACCAACCCCCAGCAAGGGAGATATTTCACTCAAGAAGAATTAGATATTGCCGCACAGGTAGCTATTCTTGGCCCCACAGTCCAAAACACGCTCTTTGGACAGGGTGTAAATCCTATCGGTGAGCGAATTCGGATTCAGGGAGAGGCTTACGAAGTTATTGGGGTGATGGAACCTAAAGGTTCCCAGGGGCCGATGGATCGAGATGACCAGATTTTCATCCCTCTAACTAGTATGTCGAAGAGACTAGTTGGGAATAATGCCCTGGTGGGCGTTTCTGTAAGTGGAATTTTAGTCAAAGGCGCTAATCAGGAAGAATTAGAAGCCGCTCAGTTTCAAGTTACCAATCTTTTACGGCTGCGTCATAATATTTATCCGCCGCAAGCTGATGATTTCCGACTGACCAATCAAGCTGATATTGTTAGTACCTTCACTAATATTGTAGGTTTATTTACAGTAATGGTGGTAGCGATCGCTGGAATTTCTCTAGTGGTTGGTGGTATTGGTATTGCTAACATTATGCTCGTTTCTGTGGTCGAGCGGACGCGAGAAATCGGGATTCGCAAAGCCGTAGGAGCGACTAATTCAGCCATTCTCAATCAATTTTTAGCGGAAGCGATCGTGATTTCCATTGTCGGCGGAGGTATTGGCATGGTCACTGGCGTTTTATTAGCCTTTGTGGCTTCAAGCGTTTTCAAATTTCCCTTTGTAATTTCTTTTTTGTCGATCGTTGCTGGCTTTGTACTCTCGTTATCTGTTGGCTTAGTTGCTGGGGTGATTCCAGCACGGAACGCTTCTAAATTAGATCCAATTAACGCTTTAAGAAGCGACTAAATAATTCGTAATACTTCGGCTTACCTCGGCTTCGCTCGGCACAAGTCGCTCAGTACAAGTTCGTAATTCGTAATTCGTAATTCCTAACTCCTAACTCCTAATTCTTATGCCAACAATGATTTGGATGGAATCCATTACTAAAACCTATTATTTGGGAGAAGTTAGTGTTCCCATACTCAAGGGGATTGAACTCTCTATTGAGGAAGGAGAATATGTCTCAATTATGGGTGCGTCAGGTTCGGGTAAATCCACGCTGATGAATATTTTGGGATGTCTGGATCGCCCGACAACTGGAGACTATATTTTTGAAGGCAGAAACCTGACGACTTTTGATGATGATGAATTAGCCTATATCCGCAACCAAAGGATAGGTTTTGTGTTCCAACAATTTAACCTATTGGCGCGGGCGACAGCACTGGAAAACGTCATGTTGCCAATGGTTTACGCTAACTTGCCCAAACCAAAACGCCGGGAAAGAGCATTAGAAGCCTTAGAAAAAGTAGGATTAGGGGGACGCATATCTAACCGTCCTAGTCAACTATCTGGGGGACAACAACAACGAGTCGCGATCGCTCGTGCTTTGGTTAACCGACCTGCATTAGTTTTGGCAGATGAGCCGACAGGAGCTTTAGATACTGAAACTTCCCATGAGGTGATGAATTTACTGACTGAACTTAATAACCAAGGAATCACGATTGTGATTGTCACTCATGAACCTGATATTGCTGCTCAAACCCAAAGGATTATCCGAGTTCAGGATGGTTTGATTGTCGGCTAATTTGTTAAGATTAACCCTTGGAGGAAGAATTTAAGATTTAAATCTCTGTAGGTCAATCAGGATGAAGACTTTTGATTATATCCTCAAAAGAACCTAATTAATTACTACATCTAGATTATGAATTTCAGCTTATTATTCGTGCATTTTACCTGGGTTACTGTCGCATTCGCGATTCTTCTTCCAAATGCAGCAAGTGCAACAACTCCGCCAAAAGCACAGAATTCTTCAAGCTCTGTACAAGTTCCCGATCGCCTCAACCCCAATCCCAACCCTCTGCAATTTCCGACTAAACCGGAGGAAGTAAGGATTCAGGGAACTGTGCCAATCAGTTTGGCACAAGCTTTGGAACTAGCAAAACGTAACAATCGAGACTTACAGGTAGCTATATTACAGCTAGAACGCAGTCGCTCGGCGCTACGCGAGTCTCAAGCTGCTTTGTTTCCTACTCTTGGTATTAACAGTGGTGTGACTAATAGTGGTAATGGTTTTAAGAGCAATTCGTCTCAAGCCAGCACTTCTTTTAATGGTTCAGCACAACTGAATTATAATCTCTATACTTCTGGGAACACGCTAGCGACTATCAGAGCCGCAGAGGAACAGCTACGGATAGATGAATTAAATGTTGAAAGTCAGGCTTTGATAATTAAGTTGAATGCCACCACTCAATACTACGATTTGCAACAAGCAGATGAACAAGTCAGAATTAATCGGTCTGCTGTGCAAAATGCCCAAGCTAGTTTGCGGGATACTCAAGCTAGAGAACAGGCTGGAGTGGGGACGCGGTTCGATGTGCTGCAAGCTCAGGTAAATTTAGCAAATGCCCAACAACTACTTACTAATGCGATCTCACAGCAGCAAATTGCCCGTCGTCAGCTTGCCACGTTGTTAAGTTTATCGCAGTCATCTGAGATCAGTGCCTCAGATCCCGTACAATTGGCGGGTCTTTGGCAGCAGACGGTAGAACAAAGTATTGTCCAAGCGTTTCAAAATCGTCCAGAGTTGCAACAGCAATTAGCACAACGTAATATTTCCGAGCAACAGCGACGACAGGCACTTTCACAGCTAGGGCCGCAAATTAGTTTGGCAGGAAACTACAACCTGCTAGATCGGTATGACGATGGTGTTAGCATTACTGATGGCTATTCAGTGGGACTTCAAGGAAATCTAACTTTGTTTGATGGGGGAGCAGCAAGAGCAAGGGCAGCTCAGTCGAAAGTTAATATTGCGATCGCAGAGACTCAATTTGCTAACCAGCGCGACCTAATTCGCTTTGATGTAGAACAGTACTATGCTCAATTGCAATCCAATTTAAATAATGTGCAGACTTCTAGTGTGGCCTTAAATCAAGCAAGAGAAGCTTTGAATTTAGCAAGATTAAGATTTCAAGCTGGTGTGGGCACTCAAACAGAGGTAATTGATGCTGAAAATGACCTGACAAGAGCAGAAGGTAATCGCATCGCAGCTATTTTGGATTACAATCGCGCTCTAGCTAATTTACAAAGATCGGTAACATCCAGGGCTTCGCGCTAAGAATGTATAGCTGTAGTCAGATGTGTTATACCAATTCAATTAATGATTGCAACATATTCTTGGGTAAAGACGCGATGAATCGCGTCT
The DNA here is from genome assembly GCF_034530635.1 of Nostoc sp. EspVER01. Taxonomy (NCBI): domain Bacteria; kingdom Bacillati; phylum Cyanobacteriota; class Cyanophyceae; order Nostocales; family Nostocaceae; genus Nostoc; species Nostoc sp. EspVER01. Next base: position 42,058 of record NZ_JAVRCS010000016.1, on the reverse strand, counting down.
CTACAAATGGTCTATTTGTCGAATGCTTGTTTCCGATTGGTATTAGGAACCAAATGTCAAATTTTCTCTACTTTATAGTAACTCTTGTTGCGATCTTGAGTTGTTCGCTGCTGAACCCAACCCTGACAGCACAAGCCGCCTCTTCATCCACCACTGTTTACGAACAACGGATAATCCACAGTCCAGATGGTATCGGCAAATACTACATGGGGCGCGAAATAGCCCAAGTTATGGGATACACTGGCGCTGGCTGGCTAGAACGTCCCAGCCGAGAAGGAGAGGAACAGCCAAGTAAAGTAGTCAGCCTTCTCAATCTCAAACCTAATGATGTGGTGGCAGATATTGGCGCTGGTACAGGTTACTTAAGCTTTCGCATCGCGCCGTTATTAACAGCAGGTAAGGTGTTGGCTGTAGATGTTCAGCCAGAAATGTTGGAAATTATTGAGTTATTCAAAAAAGAGAAAAATATCACTAATGTTGAGCCTGTTTTAGCCACTTTTACTGACCCCAATTTACCATCTGAAAGTATCGATTTAGCCTTAATGGTGGATGCTTATCATGAACTTGAGTATCCCCAAGAAGTGATGCAAGGAATTGTGAAAGCACTTAAATCAGGTGGGAAGGTGGTGCTGGTTGAGTATCGAGGTGAAAATCCTTTTATTATGATTAAACGTCTGCACAAGATGACTCAAAAGCAAGTTCGCAAAGAAATGCAAGCTGTTGGTTTGGTTTGGCGGGAAACTAAAAACTCGTTACCTCAACAGCATTTAATGGTGTTTGAGAAACCCAATACTAATTCGTAATTAGAAAATAAATGTGAGGAACTTGTGAGGATTCATGAACTAGTCCAACGTGCAGACGAATGGGGGAAGTTCCTGAGTTCAGTAAACCAAAAAGTTTTTAGAAGCCTTGCTATCTATTTTTGGGGAATGAGACTGGCGCTTTTGGTTGCACTATCCCAAACAATCCAGCTAATAGAATTATCTAAATCATCGGGGCTGTTTGAAACTTTAAAATATAGCTTTTCTTCACGTTTTCTTTCAATGGCAAAGTCAGCATTTTGAGCATAAGAGACTATAAAACCTTTGTCTCGTAAACAATACATTGCCCAGGCTTTCAATGATTGCTTGTATGGTTCGTGTGGAATTGGCGGTTTTGTGATCGCGTCTTCAATTACTTTAAATATTTGCGTGAGTTTCGCGGTCATAGTAGATACTTTTGTTATTACCCTTAAGTTAACTAGCTTCTGGATCGCAACGAATTTCAATCATAAAGCCATCTGGATCGTAAAAATACACTCCTCTGCCAGTAGGACGAGTGACAGGGCCATGTGCGATCGCTATTTTATTTTCTATGATCACTGTCACCGCGCGATCGAATAACTGCGGATCGATGTCAAAGGCTAGATGGTAGGCTCTGGTGAAGGTCTTTTCGGGGTCTGGATTTGGTGGTGATAATTCTGGTTCCCCAAATAAATCCAGGATTGTACCATCCGGGGTGATGAAGTTGGCTACTTTCCCAGATGCGACAAGTTCCACCAGGGTTGCGGGTACTTCGTCGCCTGTGAGTTCATGCAAACCCAGGATTGTGCCATAAAAGTAGCGGGAAGCTTGCATATCCTTGACGTTGAGGGCAATGTGATGTATCTTACGCAGATTTCCTGGCGCAAGGACACTGTTCGCGGATTGGGTGCTAGATAGCATAGTAGAACAAAATCTCAATACTTTGATAGAAGCTGAACTTTTTACTTAAAGTTTAGTATTCATAATAAAAATCTATCATGCCATTTGATTATTCTTTAGACTTTAAAAATATTGATTTTCGCCAACATCCTGAACTCTATCGTGTTGGCAAGGGTGAGCAGGGTGTACTTTTGGTTGAACCATACAAATCAGAAATTCTTCCTTACTGGCGGTTCAAAACTCCTGAGATTGCTAGAGAATCGAGTGAAAAAATCTACGAGATTTTTCTTGATTATTTAGATAAAGATGATTTTGTCGGCGCGGATATGGCACGAAAGTTTATCCAAATGGGTTATACTCGCTCTCGCCGTTATGCTAATCATAAAAGCGGCAGGAAGTATAAAAAAAATTCGGAAGATTCAGGTTCCAAAAAAGAAATTCTTCCTTATGAAGTAGACTTAGTGAAAGCGGAATCGGCAGCAATATTTAAAGCCAAGTGGGTAGAAGCAAAGACAAATGAGAAATATCAAGAGCTTTTAGCCAAGCATAAGCAGATGTATGAAAGCATTTCACCTTTGTAAATAAATATACTTAGCGATTAGATATCGTGGCTACACAAACAAAGTCCGCCTGCGTGCGCGGACTCAGGAATTTGTAACCCACGGAGGTGGACTTCTCTACGAGACGCTGTTCGCAAACGTTTGTGTAGTAGCAAATTCTATTCGCCTAATACTTTTCAAACTTAAAGTATATTTTCAATCAATTCGACTTTTTAACACTCCCTTTCTCATAAAGGATTTCTGACTTTTGAAAATCCTTTGAATATCAGTTTTATATTGAAAATACTAGAATGTAAACCGTAGATAATACATGATAATCCAATGAATGTAAATCCATTGAATACAACTAAGTTTATCTTATCTTGATTTATTTTTGGTAAAAAAGTTGTACAGCCAAAGATTAATGAACATATTGCAATCAATGAGAATATTGCAACAAAACCAACACTTGTAATGAGTTCTTGCAACCTTTTAGAATTATTTCGGCGTAAAAAATTCTCCCAATGAATAAGTTCTTTTTTGGGATGAAATGATGAAGTATCTGGTGATAAATTTTCAATTCTTTGTTCAATATGTGTCAGATACAAACCAATGGTAGCTATTGTTGATGAATAAGCTGTCCAGAATGATATTATTAAAGAACACGCCAAAGGAATCAATAGTACTAAAATCAGAAAAAAGAAGAGATCAAAACTAGTAATTGTATCACTTATCCTACTTACATTATCATTTTTTTGTAGTATATTAGGTATTGTAATAAAAACAGTTAAAGCTGCAACACCAGAGCTAATAAGATTACTACGACCTTTAAATTTATCTAAAATCTCTTGTCGTAATACCTCATATTCTTTAAGAAGAAAATCTACTTTTACTTTTTCAGCTTCCTTAATTCGGTTTTCAGTTGGATTGGTGCTTTGGGTATCGGTATTGGTTTGACTATTTTCATTAGGAATTTGTAAAGTCATACAGTTTTCATAAAAACAATATTAAGATTTATCTCTTGAAAAAGTTGAGCATCTCTATCTTGAAGTTATAAAAAGACTGTGAGGAACTTGTGAGGAAATACGGTGCTTATTAAAACTTAAATTTTGCCAGGATTGAGATTGTCCTTGGGTAAACGCATCTGAAAGTACCGAAAATCCACACAGGAGACTCATCAAGTGGAATTGTTATTACAAAATTCGGTTCCAAATTGAATTTCTTTTCCCGGATGCAAAGCAATTTACAGGTTTAAGTGATTGTCACTCGCCAAACCAGCCCCCATAAACCTCCGCTTTATCCAGGCGATGTGAGCCATAATCACAGCGTAATTCAAAAGTCTGCTGTTGACTGAGGGCGAAGGTGAGTTTAGGGGCGTGGCTGACAGCAATAGTTTCCACATTAACCTTCACCGTATTATCACCTTTCTCCCGAAATTATCGCCGATATTCGTCGCCACAATCGCCGATAAGCTGGTACAAATCGCGTGATTGGCGAGATACTGCATTGATGCGATCGCGATCGTCTGCATCTAAACTAAAACTAAATACTTTAGCGTTATCTTCTATATGTTCAGATACACCAAGTCTGGCACCAACTATCACACCGCCCACAGTTGGCTGATCTAAAATGTAACGCACTGCCACGTTGGAAATGCTTACCCCATGCTTATTAGCAATTTCCTTCAAGATAGCCAGCAACTCTTGAAATAATCGCCAACCACCCCAAGCATCGATCATATTTTTATATTTTTTCAAACTAGCAGTGGAGAGATCAAATCCTTGCGGTTCTGGTTTACCCAAATAGTTTTCTGATAACAAACCGCCGCACAGTGTACCGTAAGTAAAAAGCTTTATGTCATGCTGTTGACAAAACTCTACCATATTAACTTCGGGACGGCGGTCAATAAGCGAAAACTGTACTTGGTTAGAAACAATTTTGATACCCGCTTCAGTAATAATCTTCAAGTTTTCTGTGTCAAAATTAGTTAAACCTAAATGCTTAATTTTACTCTCAGTCTGAAGTTCTGCCATATATTTGAGGGCATCCAGATAATTTTTATCCTGATATTCCCACCAATGAAATTGCATCAAATCTAACGATTGCACATTCATTCTTCTCAGGGAAATATCAATATTTTCCTCGACGAGTTTCTTCGTCATTTTGCCTGGACGAGGTACCCATTTCGTAAAGGCTTGTACCTGAGATAAAGCAGCTTTACCACGAGTATCAATTAGTTGGCAACGAAACTCACCAATAAAGTCTTCCGCAGGGCCATAATGATCTGCTAAATCCCAAGTGGTAAAGCCAGCATCTAAATATTTGAACATAGTCTCAATAGCGGCTTGGGGATTGATCTGTCCGTGTGCGCCGGAGACTTGCCACATCCCATTTAATATGCGGCAGATGTTCAAATCGGGAGTAAATTGGAGACGACTAGCTGCGGGTAAGTTCATTTTCAATTTATGAGTGAAAAGTTAGGAATGGGAAGACTTAACAATTACTAATAGATAAATCATAACTGATAATTCCTAATTCCTAACTCCTGACTTTTTAACGCCAGTCTTTTTCAGCTTGTTCGAGAACGTAAGCAGCAACGTCTTGAATTTGCTGTTCAGTGAGACGTTCTTTGTAGGCTGACATATTATTTTTACCATTGGTAACTATAGATGTAACTGCCTCTATTGAATCCATACCATACTTTTTCAGGGCTGGCTTTTTGAGATTTTTACCTCGCCTGATGATGTTGCTGCCATTGATATGACAACCAGCACAATGAACACTAAATATTTGTTCACCGTTAACTGTGTCTGCTGCACTAGCAGACAAAGTAAAAGTACTGATTAATAACAAAAACGTTACTAATACTAATGTAAGTAGTTTTTTCAATTAATTTCTCCAGATTTGGACATACTAGTTGTAAGCATAAGTATCAGAACCAATACTAGAGGGATTCAAAGTCAGTTGCAAATCCAGCAAAATTTGCACAATCTTCTTGAAAAGCTTCTGCATCACTAACATCCTCAATTTTATAAGACATGATGCGCGTACCATCTGGCATTTTTTTGGAACCAATCAATTCACCTTGATATTTCGCTGCGATCGCTTTAAAATCAACACCATAGATTTTCCAGGCATCACCCGAACAAGTAATATTTACTTGCCACATATTTCACTCCTAATTACTACCACTAAATATTCATCATCTCATAAATGGGTAACATCTTACACATCACCTCTTGGGGATTGGAATTTTCTATCTAAAGGAAGTACCAAGCCTGATCGGGCTACGCCATAATATTGATGTAAGAACATCTCTAGAAAATTTTATCCAAATTAGTTAAATCCCAAGAGTTGAAAATGCCTAACAATATCAAGCAACAAATTCAAGCCGACTTGCAACAAGCGAAAGAAACTGGACAATTAAGAACTGAGAGGATTCGAGAAATAGTAAAATCCGCAGTTTCTCAAGTAGCTTCTGAGTTTAAACAAGGTTCTAGTGAAGTTCGTAGCATCGTAAAAGATGCAGTGTCTGCTGTAATTGAAAACTTCCAAGAAAAAGGTGGCGAACTCAAAGATGAAGTGACAGCTTCCATTGAAGGAGCGCTGGAAGGGATTAATAGCAAAAGACACGAAAGCATTGCTCAAACTCAAACAGATATAAAAAGGTTACAAGCTCAACTTGATGGTGAAGAAGAACAACTCCAACAAGAGGTTGATGTAATTTTGGCAGAGATTGAAGAAACGGGTAAGGAAAAACCTGCTAGTACTAAAACTGCAATAGATTCTGCTGTCAATGCTATTAAAGATAGTGAAGAAGTAGGATTGTTAAAGAAACGTTACGCGCAACTGCAAGCGCAGCTAGCTATTGTCCGAGCTAATATGGCTGCACGCTACGGCGGACGTAATATGGAGGTTCAAGATTATCTAGACGAGGCTAAACACTGGTACGATAAGGCTCGTCCTCAAGCAGAGTCTATGGCTGTACAGGTAGAACAGAAGCGATCGCAGTTAGAAGATAAACTGGGTGAAGCTGGTACATCTCTAGCCAGAAAAGAGCGGCAAATCAAACAAACATTGAGAGAGTTACTCTTAACGGCGGCTGACTTATTCAAAGATAAGGAACCTGCTGCTAAAGAGCGCGAGACTATTCATAAATAGACTGTTTTAACGTTTAATTGACTTATAAAAGTAGGGTGGGTAATTCTCACCCTATTTTGTTGAAACAGCAGTTTTCATTAGACTTTTTACATTAATCAAAAGCCCTCACCCTAAATCCCTCTCCCAAGCTTGGGAGAGGGATTTTAAAATTGACTTCCCTTCTCCCAAATTGCGAGAAGGGGTTGGGGGATGAGAGCTTTAATATTGCGTATTAGTAAATACGCCCTTCTCGATTAAGTTGTTCATCATGCTTGGCTATAACCCAAATTGCATGAATACTACCAGGAAGCCAACCTAAAACTGTGAGCAAGATGTTAATAAACAGAGTTGGGCCAACTCCAACAGTCAGGAAAACGCCTAAAGGAGGCACTAACAAACCTAGAATAAAACGAACTAATTTCATGATTTTGCCGTATTTTTGTGAGTTTCTTTAATTACATTGTGCTGAATATACCGAATTATAAAATATCCACCTTCGGATATTTTATTTGGAGTAGAGATGTGATAAAACTGGTATTTCTACTCCTTATAATACTTATCTAGAAGGTAATTCACCTTGGGTTTTTACATCGCCACTGCTGGTTAACAGGTTTCTTTCAACAAAGTAGTTGTTAATAAAGGTGTTAGCAAAAGTTAGAATCACTGGCCCAAGAAGGAAACCAATAATTCCGCGAACTGCGAACCCAGGAACTAGGACTGCTGCTAACCAGAAACACAAACCGTTGACAACGAGCGAAAATGCTCCAAATGATAGAAAGTTAAGTGGTAGAGAAAGAGCAGACAAAACTGGTTTAACTGAACCGTTAATTAGACCAATTACTAAAGCAGCAATTATAGCCGCGGGAAAGTTAGCAATATTAACGCCTGGAACAACTAAATCAACAATCAACAGGCTCAAAGCTGTAGCTAGGGCGGTTAATAATGGTGTTAACATTTTTCTTACCTAATCACTAAAGATTTTTTGTAACTTCTTATCTCATCTTCAGCTATGTTCTAGGTTTTAACCTCTCTTGTAAGGTAGAATTTGGTTCTACCATTAGGCCTATCATTGAGAAAAATATAGCGGTTCCAATCCTGCGTAGGTTTTACTTAAAAAAGCACTCCGAGGTAGGTTGGGGAGCCACTGCGCCCTTGCGGTTCCCCAACTTGTACCCCTGCGGGGAAGCAAGCTACGCGCAGCGTCTGCCCTTCTCCCTTTGGGAGAGGCTCGCGCCAAGGGAGAAGCACGTGGCGTTTGAGGAACGAAACCCAACATTTTCACATTTTTTCGGGTTTCACTACCTTTAACCCAACCTATAAATCTTCTTAACCGATTAGTATTGCGATCGCTCAGACTTTCCAGACTCAGGCTTATAATAAAGGGCTGATTTATATAAGACTTGTTCTTGATGGGTTTCTAAAGTGCAATCAGACAAAGGATAAGTTACACAAGTAACAACATAACCAGCCTGTATTTCGCTGGGGCGTAGAAATTTTTGCTCACTTTGATCGACTTCACCACTAATAAGTTTAGCAATACACGCAGAACATTCGCCTTGTTTACACCCAGATGGTAGGCGGATACCAGCATCTTCCGCCATATCCAGAATATATTGATCGTCTGGTACTGGAATGGTGCGATCTAATCCAAGTGTAGGATTGATAAATCGAACTTGATAAACTGCCATCTGCTGTTTCTAATTATTGTTTAACTGCTTTCATCGATAAACTAATCCGTTTGAGTTTCTCGTTGATTTCTAACACCTGGACTTTGACTACTTGTCCAACTTTGACAACTTTGTTGGGATCGTCTACAAATCTATCAGCAAGTTGGGATATATGCACCAAGCCATCTTGATGTACGCCGATATCGACAAAAGCACCGAAGTTAGCGACGTTCGTCACAATTCCCTCTAGTTCCATTCCCACATTTAAGTCCCTGATTTCCTTAATTCCTTCTCTGAAGGTGGCATACTTAAACTCAGCACGAGGATCTCTACCTGGTTTTTCTAGTTCGCTGAGAATGTCGCGCAGTGTGGGTTCACCGACGCTATCGGTAACATATTTCTTCAGATTGGTCTTTTTGAGTTTTTCGGCAATTTCTGTTACCTGATTTAATGGCACATTTAGATCAGATGCGATCGCTTCTACTACAGAATAACTCTCTGGATGCACTGCTGTATTATCCAATGGGTTATCACCGCCGCGAATCCGCAGAAAACCCGCTGCTTGTTCAAAAGCCTTTGGCCCCAGCTTCGGAACTTTCAACAGTTGTCGGCGATTTTTAAAGGCTCCATTCTGGTTGCGATGGGCAACAATGTTATTGGCAACGGTTGCCGTAATCCCAGAGACGGATGTCAGAAGTTCTTTGGAGGCGGTGTTTAAGTCTACGCCGACGTAATTCACGCAGCTTTCTACAGTGTCATCCAATTTCTTTTTCAACAACTTCTGATCGACATCGTGCTGATATTGTCCCACACCAATAGATTTGGGATCGATTTTCACTAGTTCCGCCAAAGGGTCTTGCAAACGGCGGCCGATACTAATTGCGCCACGCACAGTAATATCTAAATCGGGAAACTCTTCTAACGCCACTTTGCTAGCAGAATATATAGATGCGCCAGACTCATTCACCATCACCTTAACTGGTTTGCGTTCTATATTTTGTAATACTTGCGTGACAAATTCCTCTGTCTCGCGGGACGCTGTACCGTTACCGATGGCGATTAACTCAATTTTGTACTTTTCAATCAGATTTTTGACAGTTTGTGCAGCTTTGAGTCGCTGTTCAGCCGCTTGGTGGGGAAATACTGCCTGATATTCCAAAAATTGTCCCGTTTGGTCGAGGACAGCAACCTTACACCCAGTTCTAAATCCAGGGTCTATCGCCAAGGTTGGTTTCATCCCTGCTGGTGCAGACAGCAGCAACTCCCGCAGATTAGTTTCAAATGTCTTGATTGATTCTATGTCTGCATAAACTTTTTTCTCAGAAATAACCTCTCCCATTAGAGATATTTTCATCAAACGGTTGAATGCATCCTTTAACATTGATTGATAAAAATCTCGAATTGTCCGTACTTTGGTTTTAATTTCTTTCGACTCAAGATAGTAAAGTACCGTATCCTCATCGAAAGCAATTTCAAAGCTTAATATTTTTTCGGTTTCACCCCGGCACAACGCCAGCATATTGTGGGGTGCAATATTTTTTACCCTAATTTGATAGTTACGGTACATCTCAAATTTGGTTGTACCTTCGGGATAATCATCTTTGATGCGGGAGACGAATACCCCTTCTTCTAAAAGATAATCACGGATATACGCACGTAACTCAGCTTTTTCAGCTACTTCTTCTGCCAAAATATCAGCAGCACCTTTGAGCGCTTCTTCTGCTGTTTTTACTCCCTTGGTTTCAGAAATATACTTAGCCGCTTCTTCTTCCAAAGAAGCCGTTGCACCATTTTTGACATTTAGCGACTTGATGAACTCTGCTAGTGGTTCTAGTCCTTTTTCTCTGGCGATGGTGGCACGGGTGCGGCGCTTTGGGCGATAGGGTAAGTATAAATCTTCAAGTTCGGTTTTTTGTAAGCAAGATGAGATTTTAGCTTTGAGTTCATCTGTAAGTTTATCTTGTTGGGCGATCGCACTTAAAATCACCGATTTTCGTTCTTCCAGTTCTGTTAAATAAGTATATCGATCGGCCAGTTCGCGTAGTTGCACTTCATTCATTTCATCGGTGCGCTCTTTGCGGTAACGTGCAATAAAGGGAATTGTTGCACCCTCCGCCAAAAGTTCCAGCGCGTTTTGCACCTGATGGGATTTGAGGTTTATTTCAGTTGCCAGTATTTGAGGAATGTTCAGCATTAGGTGTCTAAAATGAAAATGCTACTTCTAAAGGTAATATGCTAGACCCTTATCCTGGCGCAAGGCCAAAGTTTTAAGCTAATTTACCAGATGATTGCTCGCAAGAGTGCAATTGGCGAAATAGACAAAACCCACCTACGCAAGTTTTATAACCCTTTCAATCCGCGTAGATGAATCAGAACTTGTCTAGCACAGGGCAGCTTGGCTGATTGAGGAGAACGACAAAAGTAGCATCACCCATAGGAATTGTCTGTTTCTCAGGGACTTCCAAATAAAAAAACATCCCAAATTTTCTTGTCGGATGGGTGTCCCCACCCGTCCCAGATTTAGGGCGCTCATGTTGCCCACCCCACAAAATGGATAATTTATTTCTTGCTTGGAAGTCCCTTAAACACTACGCAATTTCGCGTAGCGTCTCGTACCCACTTTTAAAGCTTGCTACGCTCACCATCGAACACAGAAAAAGGGGTTGTCAAGTTTTTTGGCGCTTCATCTATCGCAATAATTATTCCAATTGGCGTAAAATACAACCTTGCGTAATCTTGATTTTCTATAATATTTATTTCGCTCGACTGTTGTAGCCAAAACCTTATTGGATGTAAGATTAACCACACTTCCAAAAAATTTGTTTGTTCTAAAAACACTACAACCTTTAGTTCAGAGGTTAGTAAAATGCTTTTGTTTTTCTTGATACCACTATGTACTGCTTTAGCTACAGGCTACTTGTTCAAAAAGAGTAGTGATGAAATTGCATATCTTGCAGGTGTATTTGCAGCGATTAGCTTTATATTAAGTTTAGTATTAGCACCTTGGCAGATTCAGTTTGGATTATTAATCATTGTCTTCGTCATTACCAACAGACTTTTGCAGGATAATGAGTCCAAACAATAGGAAAACAACCTAGAGAAACCTCTATCCAGCCAATGAAACTCAGCGTTGTTTTTCTTGATACCACTATCTACTGTTTTAGCTACTGCCTACTGGTTCAAAAAGAGTACTAATAAAATTGCATATTTTGCAGCGATTAGCTTGATTTTAAATTTAGTACTAGCATCTTGACAGATTCAATTTGGATTGTTAATCATTATTACCAACAGACTTTTGTGAGGATAATGAATCCGAACAATAGAAATATCTCTACCCAGCCAAGTCAAATTGGCGGACTAATAGCTCTGTCTAAAATATGTGAATTTAGATGGAGATTTTTGTGGATATAAAACAATTCAAACTCTCGATTGTCATCTAAAATTCTGGCTGTAATTTGGTGTAACGTTGTGTGATATTATCAGTGCCAGTACTGTTGTTCGAGCTTAAATTTTCCTTTGGTAAACTTTTAACTTTGCATTTATCGAGTCTAATACTAACTCTTTACTTAATACAAGTAATACAAGTTTAAGTATCTAGGCATAAATAAACTTAAAGTTTGTAGTAAGGACTTTAGTCCTGATAATCCTTACTCTGAGCGATAAATCGCTCACCACAAACTAGGAGTTTATTTTGTATTTAATTATGTCTACCTACTTAATACCCAGAAATTAGTTCATAAATGTACAAAATTCTAAGACAAAAATTTATAATGGAGGAGGGCTTTTATTTTATGAAGTTTTTGTTTAAGTGTATTTGTCAGTAGATAAATTTTTGATAAAGTATAACGATAAATTTGCAACACACCTTTCTCGTGGTATTCTAGTAAGTAATTACATGTAGCAATAAGTTTGGAGAAAAAAGCCTATTTAAAATTACGAGGAGAAATCAAGCAAACCTAATACTGAATGGTGTAGAAATATCTCAAATTCAATACAACTAACGTCAACTTAAAGTTGATTAGCCGACGCTAGTTTGCATTAGTTGTTTTGTTAAAAAGGCTCCATTTGGACATTCAGCGAAATTCCCCATAAACCTGTAAAGCGTATTACTGTAGATTGATTTATCTCCTCTCTATGATTTACGCCCCCAGTCATACTTGTATTACTTATTGCGTTACCATACCCAAAAATAGCACGTATACATACTCAATTTGAGTAAAAGCCTTTACTTTTATAAATCGGCTTAATTGCCAGCCGAGATTACAGATATGTCTGTGAGTCGGGAGAAATTTTATGATATGTTCAGTACATTAATCAACTTTCCTGGAGCAAATAGAGAATATTTATCAATCCAGCTAGGTTTTAGAGCTTGAGAAGAGCAATAGTATCTTCAAAAGATTTCGACAGCAGGATACAACTGATGAAAGTTAATGAATGGGTTAATCAACAATTCTAGCAATCCATTTTGGTTTAGGTGCATCTGTTGAATATGTGGGTGGAATTAGAGTTCAGCATCAGCGATGTCTACAACTGTCTACACCTACGCACACTGCAAACTTTGTGTATGTAGATATAATTTGTGACAAAGTTATCAACCTTCTCTATATCTGCATCTACTATTAGATTATCGCGATCGCGCTAAAAATAGCGTTAGAGCAAACCTGGGTAGCACAGAAAATATGTGTAATTCACAGTTGGGCAAACTCTAAATTGATTGTGTCAATTGCCAAGCAATAAATTGGTTTGCTTGAGAGTATAACCCAGTAAAAAAAAATAAGCGTGCTTTACTCCCAATCATATCGAACGCTGTCATGATAGAGCAACTATACTGAAATATTACATAGTATTTAGTTTTTAACTTTAGGGCATGAGCTTCAACGATCATTTTGATATCAGTCACTTCAGCATAGCCTTCCTAATTTTGTTGTCTATTTACTGAAGTGGAGATCGAATTTTAGAGAAGGTGTTGCCGGGATATGAAACGTTCAAAACAACTGACTTTTTACTGCTCGGTTCATACCTACTATCTTGATTAAGGCAAAGTACTATGAAATCTATGTCGCAAAGCTCAAACTTTAAAATAATCCCTTATACTATTTTATTTGTAAGTATTTTACTTAGTATCTGTGGACAACTGCTGATGAAAAATGCCATGCTTTATACAAACGAGGGAGTATTTAATTGGGATTTTCTTCAAAAATTATCATTAGCTATTACTGTTTACTGTTTAGGAATAGTAAATTGGATATTGGCTCTGCGCTCTGTAAAATTAAGTATTGCTTATCCACTGACAAGTTTAAATTATGTCGGGATACTTTTCGGTTCATACTACTTTTTTAATGAGGTGATTACATTAACTCGAATAGTAGGAGTAATCACTATCTTCTTGGGTGTTCTTTTAGTAGTTATCCCCATAAAAAAGCTCAAGTTTAGATAATTAATTACTTCAAAAATAAAAAAATGAATATTTTTACTTGGCTAAATTTAATACTTGTTGTTTTGTTTGGAACAACAGCTCAACTCTCACTTAAATATGGATTTTACATCTCTAACTCTAATAAAGGAGAAAGCGGATCTCTCAAAAATCTCTTATTATCTCGTTATTTTTTGATTTGGTTTATCTGCTATACATTTATGACTATATTGTGGCTTTATGTATTGCGGACAATTCCTTTAAGTCAAGCGTTTCCCGTTTTAGGATTAATGTATGCATTTGTACCAATTGCTTCTCACTATCTTTTAAAAGAAGAAGTTGTTTTTAGTCAGTGGTTAGGAATTTCCGTTATTATAACTGGCGTAATTCTAGTTGGACATTGATAGATTAACAAGCGAATAATCAGATTATTAATATTAATAGTTTTTGAAGATCATCCTCTAAAAATTTTCACAAAATCTAAATTTAATTTATGAATATCGGCATCGTTGGCGGAGGTATAACTGGGCTAGTATTAGCTCAACGTCTTTCACATCAAGGACATAAAGTCACCATATTTGATAGTAGCAAGCAGCTTGGTGGACTTACTACCTATCATGATTACGGATTATTTACCTGGGATCGCTTTTATCACGTTATCCTACCTTCTGATACTCACTTAATAAACTTTATCAGAGATATTGGTCTTGGAGATAAACTACGTTGGCATCGAAGTTTAACAGGCTTTTATGACAATAAAAAGTTTTATTCTATTAGTAATACTATAGAATTCCTGCGTTTTCCTCTATTTGGAATTATAGGTAAAATCAGATTAGCTTTTACTCTTCTATATGGTTCACGTCTTAATAACTGGCGGCGCTTAGAGAAGATTTTAGTTGAAGATTGGCTATTAAAACTAGGTGGTAAAAACACATACGAAAAGCTTTGGAAACCTTTGCTTTTATCCAAATTAGGAGAAAATTATAAGCGAATCTCAGCAGTTTTTATCTGGGCTTATATCAAACGACTATTTTCAGCGCGTGATTCTTCATTAAATAAAGAACAACTTGGTTATGTCTCCGGCGGTTATAAAACTGTTTTTGACCATATAGAGAAATTAATTTATGCGGCTGGAGGTCATATCCACAAAGGTGTTGCGGTTGAATATATCGCACCTCATCCAGGGGGTGGAATGTGGGTAGAATCTCAGGGTAAAAAAGAGCATTTTGATAAAGTCATCTTTACTGGCCCAGTTAATATCTTGCAACAGGTTGCTGCGAGGGAACTGGTGAAAGTTTCAGACACTACTAAAACAGTAGAATACCTGGGTGTAATCTGCATGGTACTGATTACTCGTAAACCTCTAGTTCCTTATTACGTAGTCAATATTGCCGATAAAAACATTCCTTTTACCGGAGTTATCGGTATGAGTAACTTAGTTTCTTTAGAAGAGACAGCAGGGTATCACATTACATTCCTACCAAAATATATTCTTTCCACCGACCCATTGTTAAAACAACCAGATGACGAATTACGTCCAATATTTTTCCAAGGTATACGTTTAATGTTCCCCGAACTTAAAGCAGATGACATTGTAGCAGCACATATTAATCGAGCGATTAAAGTACAGCCACTACAAGTTTTAAATTATTCCAGCCTTGTTCCAAAAGTGAGTACTGAAAACGATGATTTTTTCGTCGTCAATACCTCACAGTTGGTCAACGATAGCGTCAACAACAACGCAGTAGTTCGACAAGTCGATGAATTTCTCAAAAAATCAGCATTAGTGAATTATTGAAATTTGAGTAATCACACTTTATTTTAAAAATCACGCGAGGTCTTTATGAGTCTTTTTGTTCTTTTACCCGCATATAACGAGCAAGAGTCAATTCGACCCTTGTTCAAAAAGTTCCAAACATTGCAGCAAATCTTTAATATAGAGATAGAACTGATTCTTGTCGATGATGGCAGTAGTGATAAAACTGCTCAGACTGCAATAGATGAATCTCAATCACTAGGTATATTACTGAAGTTAGTCCAACATCCTAAAAATGCTGGTTTAGGTCAAGCAATTAAAACAGGTTTCACGACTTTCTTAGAAATTTCCAAAGAAGGTGATTTTTTAGCGGCGATGGATTGTGATAATACTCAACCACCAGAGCTATTAATAAAAATGTATGACACTATGATAGCTGGTAGCTATGATATTGCGATCGCGTCTAGATATCGCAAAGGTTCTAAAGTCATAGGCTTATCAAAATTTAGAGAGCTGATGAGTTACGGAGCCAGCTGGCTTTTCAGAATTGCCGCCCGTGTACCAGGCGTAAAAGACTACACTTGTGGTTACAGACTGTATAACCGTACTTTCCTCAGTAAACTGGATATGTATTATGGAGACAATCTATTCACTGAAAGTGGATTTGCTTGCATGATAGATTTACTGCTGAAAGCCAAAGCCCTCAAACCAAAAATCGTAGAAATTCCAATGGTTTTGAGATACGACCAAAAGCCGACTGCTAGTAAAATGAAAATTCTTAAAACTATTACTCGAACACTAAAGCTCTTGTTTAAGAATCTACTATCAACAGAGCCAGCTTCTAATTTAGGTCAGACTTTCAAACAGCAAGAAACACTCAGAATTCCACTAAGAATGGCAAACCGTAAATAAACCTGAGAAGAAAAGTCTGGATTCTTTGGTTGAGAAGAGTGCCAGTAAATACATAAATATAAGTGTATTTTTCTACACTTATACAAAAGCGGAGCTTTCCTTGCTCCGCTTTTGTATTCTGACTTCTGAATTATTCGTCAAATAGCTCCAAATTTCTAGTCTGTGGGCGGATTTGCCAAGGCGTTGTTAAAGGGGAGGGAAATCCACACGTTTTTCTAGCAACTGTGGCTTTTGCTCATTTGTTAGACTGAACAAACCAGGATTTTTTCAGTCAAATCTCTGAACTACGCCAGCAGACGAGGCTACCCATGCTTACAAGTACGCTACTTCTCTCGAATCAACTTCCCACTCTCCAATATTCCTCCACACCAGAGCGTTTCGATGAAACCTGGGAAGCCCCCCTGGCTACCCTTCTGGGACTAGGACGCGCCGCTGGTGCTGACTTCATCGAATTATTTTTAGAGCGTCGCAACTATATTAGTTCTCTTGCAGAAGATGACGCCATCACGAGTATTTCACCCAGTCTGTCTACAGGCGCGGGAGTCAGAGTATTTCGTGGTAAAGCTGACTGCTACGTTAGCACCAATGACCTTTCGTTTTCCGGTTTGAAAGCAGCCTTAGAAAAAGGTCTTTCTATCTTGGGATTGCAGCTACCCACTGCTAAGGCTTTCATCCCAGAAATCAACCTAGAATTACTCAGAGATTACGCCACCAAAAGAGGTAAAGATGCATGGCTACCAGTGTGTAGCTCCATCCGAGAAATGGGAGAAATCCTCCTAGATGGTACTGCCCACCTGAAGCAAAAAGCTAGCCATGTTCAATCGCGCCGTGCTACCTATTTCCGGGATTGGCAAGAAGTTTTAATTGCCGCTAGTGACGGGACTTTTGCCCGTGATATTCGCCTCACGCAATCAGTCGGATTTAACCTATTGTGTGCTGATGGTGCTAATCGTACCTCAATTGGCGATCGCGCGGGTAATACTAGTGATGCCAACTTCTTGAGAACTTGGGATTCTCAACAAGCCGCTGAGAAAATAGCAGAATCGGCTGGAAAAATGCTCTACGCAGATTACGTGGAATCAGGTACTTACCCGATTATTATGGCCAATCACTTTGGTGGGGTAATCTTCCACGAAGCTTGCGGACACTTGCTAGAAACCACTCAAATAGAACGTAATACCACTCCCTTTGCTGACAAAAAAGGCGAAAAAATTGCCCATGAAAGTTTGACAGCTTGGGATGAAGGGCGTTCTGAAAATGCCTTCGGAACAATTGACATGGATGACGAAGGTATGCCTGCTCAAAGAACCCTCTTAATTGAAAAAGGTGTTCTGAAAAACTTCTTGGCAGATAGAACAGGTTCCTCACGCACCGGACACCCCAGAACTGGAAGTGGACGCCGCCAAAATTATACCTATGCCGCTGCTAGCCGGATGCGTAATACTTATATTGATTCTGGCGAATATAGCAATGATGAATTATTTGCCTCTGTTGATAAAGGTATTTACTGTAAAAAGATGGGTGGTGGTAGCGTTGGTGCTACAGGTCAATTTAACTTTAGTGTTGATGAAGCTTATTTAATTGAAAATGGCAAAATCACCAAACCGTTAAAGGGAGCAATTCTCATCGGTGAAGCCAAGGAAATCATGAATAAAATTTCCATGTGTTCCCAAGATTTGGAAATTGCACCAGGTTTTTGTGGTTCCGTTAGTGGCAGTATTTACACCACAGTCGGACAACCCCATATCAAGGTTGATTCTATTACCGTAGGTGGACGATAAGAATTTTAGATTTTAGATTTTGGATTTTGGATTGTGAATGAGCAGGAGTTTAAGGCTAGAACAAAGCAGCTGGCGTTATGAGTTATTCGTCTAGTTGAGCAACTACCACAAACTAGAGTTGCAGTCGTAACATCCAAAATCCAAAATTTAATATCAAAAATGGAATCGCTTCCAATCCAAAATATGAAATCCAAAATCCAAAATAGACTATGCCGAATATAAATGAAATTGCAAATTCTGCCAAGGACAATGCTGATAAACTTGGCATTAAGAAATTCGACATTTATGGCTCAACAGTAGATGATACTAGCGTGCAAGTAGACCAAGGTGAGCCAAAACAAGTGAAAGCTTCAAACCGCTCTGGTGTTACTGTTCGTGTCTGGAATGAAGATAATACAATGGGTGTTACCAGCACCACAGATGTAGACCCCAAGGGACTAGAATTAGCTTTAAAAACTGCCTACGAAGCCAGTTTCTTTGGTGTTAAAGAAAATGTTCCTGATTTTAGTCCAGAGGCTACTACTCCGATTCCAAGTAAACCTCAAGATAAAGTACCCCAAGCACCTGTTGCTGAACTCATAGAAAAATTGTTGGTAGCTGAAAAAGAATTACTGGCAGCCCATCCAGCAATTAAAGGTGTACCTTATAATGGTTTATCGCAAAGAGATATTGACAGGTTTTATCTCAATAGCGACGGCGCAGTCAGAACTGAATCTCACTCTCTAGCATCAGTTTATCTTTATAGCAAAACTGAGGAAGATGGCAAAAAACCTCGCAGTGCAGGCGCTTATAGAATCAACCAACGTTTAGATAATCTAGATATTAATGGTTGCATCAAAGAAACCGCCGATAAAACTATCAGTCACTTGAATTATGAAAAAATCAAGACTGGTAAATATCGAGTTGTTTTCTCAGCAGAAGCTTTCTTAAGTCTGCTGGGTGCTTTTTCTAACTTGTTCAATGCCCAAAGTATTTTAGACAATCAAAGCCTATCTACCCCTGATGATTTAGGTAAGCAAATTGCTTCTCCTTTAATTTCAGTTTCCGATGATGCATTGCATCCAGCTAACGTTGGTGCGGAAACTTTTGATGGCGAAGGAACTCCCACTCGTCAAATTTCCCTGATTGAAAATGGCGTTTTAACAGGATTTCTTCATAGTGCTGGCACTGCTAAAAGGTTAAATGCTCAGCCAACGGGTAATGCTAGTATTGGTGCAAAAGTCAGCGTCAGTCCCAATTTTTATCACGTATTTTCAACAGCAACTCCTGAGCAAGAGTTTAGCTTAGACACTGCTGAAAATGTGATTTTTATCGATGATTTACAAGCTCTCCATGCTGGAGTTAAATCCTTGCAAGGTTCCTTTTCTTTGCCGTTTGATGGTTGGCTAGTTAATAAGGGTGTCAGGACGAGTATTGAGTCAGCAACTGTTGCTGGCGATTTCTTGGAACTCTTGAAGTCAATTATTTATGTAGAAAAAGAGCCAGAATTAACGCCAGGTGGAGTTTGCCCGAAAATCTGGGTTAATGAACTATCGATTACTGGCGAATAAAAGTTAAAAAGTAGAGAGTTAGGAGTTAAGTTAAACTCTTAACTCATTACTTTTGCATAATGAGCGATCATTAATATTCACCACCTACGCTAATGTCAGTATTAAAGACATCAGCACCAGTTAAATCAATATTAGCCAAAACTGCGCCATTTACGTCAGTATTATATAAATGAGCATTACTCAAATCAACGTTGGTAAGATTAGCATTATTTAAGCTAGTACCGCTGACAAAAGCATCTGTAAGATTAGCAGACTTTAAATTAGCACCGGTTAAATCTGCACCTTCTAAGTTAGCACCTTCGAGATTAGCTCCTTTTAAATTTGCATTTCTTAAGTCAGCACCGATTAGATGAGCGCCTTTGAGGTTAGCTCCTGCTAGATTGCATCCCATACATTCTCTAGTTTCTAACAAGCGGCGGACAGGGGCGGAATTTTCTGCTTTGACGGGAATGGGAGCAGCTAAAGATAGCGTGCTGAGTAAGGCTGCTGCCGTCAAAAAAATTCGTTTCATAATTTACCTCGGACACTTCTAGAAGTCATGAAATTCTGATCTTCTACGATACCAGTGTGCCAAGATTAGAGAATTCTGTCCTCATGCGATCGGAAGAATAATAAATGCCATGAGATGAGATATTCTTCCGTAACTTAGTCCGATGGGAGTAAATTTCCAACTGAGATTATATTAAGCTTTGCCGCTACCTAACAAATACAGCAAGGCCATGCGAACGGCAACACCGCTGGTAACTTGTGATTGAATGAGACTAAATTCTGGATCATCCATCAATTCAGAACTAATTTCAACACCACGGTTGACTGGGCCTGGATGCAAAACTTTGACGTTCGGTTTACAAAGTTGCAGTTTTGTGCGTGTAATGCCAAACAGTTGATGATATTCTCGCAAACTTGGCAGTAAATGAGCTGTCATCCGTTCCTTTTGCAGACGTAAAGTCATGACAAAATCGGCATTCTGCAAAGCTGGTTCTAATTGCCAGTGTAGAAATAGTTGGGGATTGGGGGAATAATTTCTGCCTTCTACTTCCTCCGAGATAAACTCGGCAAATAATTTAGGTAAAAGGGTTGGTGGTGCTGCCAGATGAACTTCAGCACCACTAGCAATTAAACTCCAAATATTCGATCGCGCCACACGAGAATGGAGAATATCCCCAACAATGGCAATCTTTTTCCCCTTTAAAAGTTCCAGTCTGGGACTAGCTGGGTCAATTAGAGTAGTTATGGTAAATAAATCTAGCAGTGCTTGAGAAGGATGCTCATGTTGACCATCACCAGCATTGAGGACGCTAACTCGTACACCTAGACGATCCATTTCAGATGCGATCGCATTTGGTACTCCTGCCTCTCGATGGCGGACTACCATAATATCAGTTCCCATTGCCAAATAAGTTTTCGCCGTGTCGAGAATTGTTTCTCCCTTAGTCATAGAAGATGTGGCGGCGGCGAAGTTTAGTGTATCTGCACTTAAGCGTTTCGCTGCAAGTTCAAAACTGCTGCGGGTGCGGGTAGACGATTCAAAAAATAAATTCGCCACCACCTGTCCCTGCAAGGTTGGTACTTTCTTTGTCCGCCGTGATAGCACCTCTTGAAAACTGGCCGCAGTTTGCAAAACTGTATCGTATTCAGTAGTAGTGAAGTCAGCTAGGGAAAGAATGTGATGACGATTCCAAGTTGTAGTAGGCATAGAATTTGGGGAGTGGAGACAAGGAGGACAAGGGGGACAAGGAGACAAGGGGGACAAGGAGGACAAGGAGGACCAGGGGGAATTATTGAACAAGTCTCTCCCTTGTCTCCCCCCTCTTCTTGGTATACCTTGTCTCTTCTCCATGCCCAATGCCCCATTCCCAATGCCCAATCCCTTTATGTTGGTAAATGCAAAACGTTTAAAGCTAGAGAAATTAGACTAAGGAACGTTAAAAATCCAATTGTATCTAGCATTGTAGTCACTAATGGGCCACTAACCAAGGCGGGGTCAAGCTTCAGTCGTTTCAAAGCCATTGGCAGTAAAGTGCCGAGTGTAACAGCCACAATTGTATTAGTTGCCATGACCATTCCGGCAATTAAAGCCACCCATCGCTCTTGAGGTCGTGCCCAAATTAAGGAAAGCAGGATCATGGTCGTGGCTAAAGCGAGAGCTGTACCTAAACCAGCTAGAAGTTCTTTGCGAAGAATTTTTAAGGTATCTTTGGGTGTTACTTCTCCCACTCCCAAGCCGCGAATTGTTACCGTTAATGATTGAATACCGACAGTACCACCAGTGTTAGAAAAAATTGGCATGATTACTGCTAGAACTGGTACTGCGGCAATTACAGATTGAAAAGGCGCGATCGCACTGGCTGCACCAATATACATGGCCATAATCCCCAACAGCCAAGGCAAGCGGTTGCGGATGGTTAACAGGGGAGAGGATAAAGCTGCTTCATCACCACTCACACCCCCCAGTTTTTGGATATCTTCTGTGGCTTCCTCTTCCAAAATATCCATGACATCATCAATGGTGACAATGCCCACCAATCGGTCTTCCCGATCAACTACGGGGATAGCGATTAAGTCGTAGCGCTGCATAATTCGCGCCACTTCTTCTTGAGGAGTTTCAGTTCTCACTTTGATGACGCGATCGCTAGCAATATCTTTGATGAAAACATCGGGAAAGGTAAACAGCAATTGCCGTAGTGAAACTACTCTCACCAGCGTCCGGTTATCGTCTGTGACGTAGGCGTAGTAAATCGACTCCTTGTCTTCGTCCTGACGGCGGATTTTGCTCAAGGCTTCACCTACAGTCAATCCTTGCCGCAACCGGACATATTCGGTTGTCATCACCCGCCCAGCAGTGCCTTCTGGATAGCCGAGAATCGTTGCTGTTGCTTGCCTTTGTTCTGGACTCAGTTCTTGCAATAGCCGTTTGATTACCCCAGCGGGTAGTTCATCAAATAATTCTGCCCGTTCATCGGGACTCATCGCTTCTACAAGTTGCACTACCTGGACATCATGTAGAGAATTAATTAGTTCTTCCTGCACCACTGTAGGCAAATATTCAAATACATCAATTGCCTGAGCTTTATTGAGTAAACGAAATGCGATCGCCCGTTGTTGTTCAGGCAATTGTGTAATGTAGTCTCCCACATCCACAGGTTGCAAGCGATTTAAATCCCATTTCAACTGGTTTAAATCGGTAGTATCAGTTAGCAAATCACGAATATCTTCTGTGAGCATGATATATATCTCCTAAGTCTCCCCCGCGCTGGGAGACTTCCTCACCACAGCTCAGAGGAGGTTGATACTGCCATCTTGTGGACTATTGCCCATAAAATTTCAACAATTCAATATCGATAGCTAAATCAAAGCATTGCTAGTCATCATCCTAACCCGGAATAGCGCTGTCCGGTAGATAGTGAGGAAATTTTATATCTTTAGTAGCTTTATATAAATTTTTAGCTTGCTACCTTGATTTTTTTGGCGGAATTATTCTGCGATCGCAGTAAGTTTTGCTACTAATATAATCTGTGAGAGCTGGCGATCGCGAATAAATAACCATACGGATGGCTAAAAAAAGGGAGTTGTCTCCAAACAGGGCATTAAAAAACTTCTGCTCATTCACAAATGCTTGAGATTCAGTAATCTAAATTGAGATACTCTTACTTGAGTGTCGTTAACTGATTACTAAATCATAAATAGCTTCTAGCTTGGCAGTTTGCTTGCGGATATCAAAATTTTCGCAAATAAACTCTCGTCCTTTTTTACCCATACTTTTAGCTAAAGCTCGGTCAGACAAAAGAATATCTAATTTTTCTGCGAGAGCTTGATCGTCTTTTTCATCAACTAAAAAGCCAGTTTCTCCATCTAAAATAGCATCTGGGATAGCGCTATGCCAGGTAGAAGTTATTGGTAAACCAGAAGCGGCAGCTTCTAATATTGAAAGCGGTAAACCTTCGCTATCACCGTTTTTTGCTGTTTGACTGGGTAGAGAAAATATTTCTGCATTTCTCATGGTTTTTTGAATCACTTCATAAGGTTTTGCCCCCATAAAATTGACTCTATTACTAATACCAAGCTCATCTGCTAGAGTTTTGAATTTTTCAGTCATTGTGCCATTTCCAATTTGAATAACTGACACATCTGGATGCTTACTGGCAATCCGGGCAAAGGCTTTTAATAGGGTATCAATTCCTTTTTTTTCAGTATGTCTGCCTACACATAAAATATATCTTTCACCTTTTGATTCACTCGCTGGGGCAAATTTTTCTAAATCTATACCACTATTTAGTTTAATAATTTTATCTTCAGGATAACCATATTCAATCATTTTTTTATACAAGAAACTAGAAAAAGCAATAAATTTAGATGCTTTTTGTTTTAATTCTTCTTCATGCAAAAGAAATTGATAAAATGCTGGATTACCTGATAGCCACATGGCACGACGTGAAACTGTGATATCAAAACCGTAAAATGTAACGATGAAAGGAATATTTAATTTTTCTGCCAATCGCATTGCATAAATACCATCTGGCCCAAAATGTCCGTGAATTAATTTTAGATTTTTTAGTTCAGACTCTTTTCCAAACATATCTGGTGAAGCAGAAATTATATGAAATAGTTGCTTAATTTTCCATTGATCGTTATCACTAATAGCAATATTATCAAAAGGAATTTCTTCTAATAGTTTACAAGTAAGAAATAACGGTTTGTAAGTTTGTAAATTATGGGCTTGCTCTCCAATAAAGGTTTCTGATACTCTCGGATAAGCTCGACGATACATCCCAACTGTTTTCATTGTGTTACTCCTATTTAAGATTAATATTTCTCTTTGCAAAAAAGGAACAAGATATTGGGTAAAAAACTTTTAAGTTCTTTATATAGTTATGCCCCTGGTTCTATCTGCTGCTATTTTGGATAAAATAGTAATTACCTGATTCATTCAGAACAGCAATAAAAATTGTTAGTTTTTTCAAGCTAATACTAGTCTAAATAAGTGCTTAAATTATTTATGTTAGTAAATGAAATAATAATTTTTTTGAACCTATCCTTTAGTAGATATCTTAGGGTGTAATAAAGCAAACTAGGATATTTATTATGTAAACAAACTGATTAATTTTTTATCACTTAGGAATTGACAGGAAAGCCAAAATAGCAACTATGCTTTTCAAGGCTTCTAGGTAGAGTTTTGCGATGCGTGCGGTAAATGCTCGCCCACGCAACTAATAAAATATGGTTTGTAAAAGGCTGAACCGATGTCTAGATGTGAATGCACAAGATGATTTATTTGTAAAGTACACAAGCCCTATTTTTTATCAAACTTGATTGGGTTGAGGATAGCCTCCCTTTTTTGACTGCAATTATTTGCTGAATGTCCAACACAAACACATCAATCTTAAAACATATCTACATTAAAATTATATTTATTAAAATTTTTACAAAAAAATGATTTAGTTTATACCAGCATAAGCATAACCTCGGAGTAGTGATTTAGTTTAGACTAGCATAAGCTCATCCTTCGGAGTGAGGCACTCTTGATTTTTTGACATCATCCCATCACTGATATTATGTCTGGCTAATTAGTTATAATTCCCGAATCTATGTACAAAGCCCAAAAAGCCCTCACCTCTGCGGTCTTAATGATAAGTCTTTAACCGGACACGATATGATTTATTACACCGAATCAATAGTAGATTCCCAAGACTACTCTTGAGAGTCACCTTTCTAAGACTCGACTTACTTGGAGGGATTTATTCCACCCACGCAGAGATCGATATTTCTAGATAAGATTAACGTTTCCGTATACCCTACGGTACGGAATCCTATCTCAATGTCCGATTCCCCATAGCCCAAGTGCAAGAAACCCACTCCTTTAAGGGGTTGAATTCTGCAAGTAGTTCTAAACCAAACCATGAAAACATCTACTAAATTGCTATCTCGCCTAGACTATTACTACCAGCAAATCAAAACGATTATCCTGACTCGTCAAAATCCAATTACGGGTTTACTACCTGCAAGCACAGCGATTACAGCCCACGGTGATTATACTGATGCGTGGGTGCGAGACAACGTTTACAGCATTTTGGCAGTTTGGGGTTTAGGACTTGCATACCGTAAGATTGACGACGACAAAGGACGCACTTATGAACTAGAACACAGTGTCATCAAACTGATGCGCGGCTTGTTGTTTGCGATGATGCGACAAGCTCATAAAGTCGAGACATTTAAACATACTCAGTCGCTACTAGATGGACTACACGCCAAATATAATACCGCAACTGGTGACATTGTTGTTGGTGATGACGAATGGGGACATTTGCAACTTGATGCCACATCTATATTTTTACTGATGTTGGCGCAAATGACGGCTGCGGGATTGCCAATAATTTATACAATTGATGAAGTTAATTTCGTCCAAAATTTAGTTTACTACATTGGACGAGCTTACCGCACGCCAGATTACGGCATTTGGGAACGCGGTAATAAAATTAATCGGGGAAATGCTGAATTAAATGCCAGTTCTGTAGGCATGGCAAAAGCTGCTTTAGAAGCTATCAATGGGCTGGATTTGTTTGGTGTGCGTGGTAGTCAAGCATCGGTAATTCATGTGCTACCAGATGAAATCGCCCGCGCCCGGATTACTTTAGAATCGCTATTACCGAGAGAATCTGGTTCTAAAGAAATTGATGCAGCGTTGTTGAGTATTATTAGTTATCCTGCCTTTGCAGTGGAAGATTTGGAGTTACGCGATCGCACCTTAAACGATATTATCAATAAACTCGCAGGTAAATACGGCTGCAAACGTTTTCTGCGTGATGGACACCAAACGGTTTTAGAAGATAGTCAGCGCTTACACTACGAACCGTGGGAACTCAAGCAATTTGAGCATATTGAATGCGAATGGCCGTTATTTTTCACTTATTTAGTTCTAGATGGATTATTTCGTAGCGAACAAGAACAAGTTAAAAAATACCAAGAGCTTTTAGAATCATTACTCATAGAACAAGATGGTTTGCGATTATTGCCAGAACTTTATTATGTTCCAGCAGAAAATATAGAGGCAGAAAAGTTAGCACCTCAAACGCAACCACGTTTGCCCAATGAAAATATTCCTTTGGTATGGGCGCAGAGTTTATATTTCCTCAGTCAAATGTTGAGTGAAGGGTTATTGGCGGTTGGTGATATCGACCCTTTGGGAAGACATTTGTGTGTAGGAAAACAGCGCGAATCGTTGGTACAAATTGCTTTATTAGCAGAAGATGAAGATTTACAGACGAAACTAGAAGTTCACGGAATTGAAGCCCAAACACCTGCCCAAGTTGAACCGATTCAGGTGAGAAAAGCTGGAGAATTTTCAGCAATTTATACCCAAATTGGACGTAACAACAAACTTGGGTTAACTGGGCGGCCAGTGCGGCGGCTGCGGAGTTTAACAACATCTAGAATCTTTCGGATTCGTGGTGAGACAATTGTATTTTTGCCTTCCTTTTCTGACTCCCAGCAGTTTTACTTAACTCTTGATTACCATTTTTTGCTAGATCAAATTAGAAGCGAACTAGCTTACATTCAAAAGTATTGGAGCGATTTAGGGCGTCCTACTCTGACTTTAATGTTGACACACACCATGTTAGAAAGTGGTTCTGAAGCATTATTAGAACTGATGCAAGAACTGAAAGATGGTGTTTGTAATGGTGTACGGGTAAAATTAGGGCGGCTAAATCAGTTAATGTTGACAGCCGGAATCCAAAGAATTGATTTTCTACCCAATGCAGAATTCTCGCGATCGCCAGTGAAAAATGCTAGCCCACGTTGCTATTATCTAGCATATCATCCTGAGAAAAACTGGCGCTTAGGACATACCCAAGAATTTCAAATGGAGTATGAAACCAACTTTGGGTTATTACTTTCTTCTTTGCGCTCATCAGAGAACATCTACGAGCAAATTGAGTTATTGCAAACTTTAACTCGCTTACAGGGAATGGAATTTGATACAGGGTACGGTGGCCCAGGATATCGCGTCACCGTAGGCGATTTACTCGACGAAGTTTATACCAAAGCTGGAGATTTAGGTATTTGGGCAGTAGTGCGTCGGGCTGCGGGGTTGCGCCAAATGGTTGATATCAGCCTATCAGATGCAGTAACGAGTATTTTGGTGCGGGGTAAGCAAATTGCTGTGGGTAAAGCTTACAGCGAAGCGTCCTTAATTACCGTACCCATGTCCCACGATGAGATTGCCGATAAAATTAATCATTTTTGTCGTGAAGATATCCGCGATCGCGTCCTCACTCAAGAGATTTTAATCTATGTTGGTATCTTAATTCGCTCAGAACCCGAACTATTCCAAGGACTACTAACCTTGAGAGTCGGCTATCTCATCCTGTTAATAACGAGCGAACTAGCGCGGGAATTACACGTTACTCAAGATGAAGCTTACGATTACTTAATGCAACTTTCACCCTTTGAAGTGAAAATGCGTTTGCGTCAGGTATTAACTGGATATACTGGCATGAGTAACCTGTTACGTCAGCAAGAATCACTGCACGTCAAACAAAAAGAAAGTGATATTGCTTGGGTAGTGTTACCAGGAATCGCCGAAGGGATAGAAGTTCCGCCGGGTGGTTGGCGACGGTTTCGCCAAGCTGAAGGTGCGACGGGGCGCGTACCAAAAGAATTTTTTAAGCAAGTTTGGCTATTAATGCAGCATTGCAAAGGTTTAGTAATTGGCGATAAACTAGAGCGGCGCAATCGTTTAGATAGCGAGATAATGCTGTCGGAAATGACAGCCGGGGAAAGAAATTTTGCTCTGTTAGTTGAGCATTTGCTGAATAAAATCGAAGCTCCAGAATATCGGCAAGTTAACATTGAAGCATTAATCGAATTAGGAGCGATCGCGGCTAATAATCCCAAGCTGCAAATTGAAGAATATATTGTGTTGGATGTGTTAATTGGCCACGCAGTGCGATTGGCGTGGCTAGAAAATCATAGTCAACGTAGCGATCGCTATGATGAGGATAAGGCGAGTGCGTGGCGATCGTTTTACAATACCTCTCCTAGAGATTGCGCTAGTTATATTTTGAAGGCGTTTAGGTTCTTGACTGAATTTGTGAAAGATTTTTAAACGCAAAGGATCGCAAAGGGAAGCGCAGAGGAACGCAGAGGATGAGAGAGAATGAGTTGAGTGGGGTGATTATTGGGTGTGCGATGAGGGTGCATACTGCTTTGGGGCCTGGTTTGTTGGAGTCGGCTTATGAGGAGTGTTTGGATTATGAGTTGAAGAAGTCCGGGTTGAGTGTTGGTAAGCAAATTCCATTGCCTTTGGTTTACCAAGATGTGCAATTGGAATGTGTTTATCGATTGGATTTGATTGTCGAAAATAAGGTAATTGTAGAGATTAAATCTGTAGAATCCTTCCACCCAATTCACTCCGTTCAACTCCTAACCTATCTCAAACTCGCAAACTGCAAACTAGGTCTTCTCCTCAACTTCAACGTCCTCCACCTCAAAGAAGGCATTAAACGCGTAGCCAACAACCTCTAACCCCTCCTCTCACTCCCTCTCATCCTCCGCGAACCTCCGCGCTTCCCTCCGCGCCCCTACCCTGCGGGAAGGCGAAGCGCCTATGCGTTGAAAAAAAATATCCCCCACCTCCGATTCCAAAAGCAGGGGTTTTATTAAAACTACTTAACAGAAACAGCATCAACATCAATAGTGCTTCCACTAGAGCTAGAACCCTCAGTAGTATTAGGTACTTCAGTACCCACCTCACCCTTACGAGCTTTCCAGCCCTCAATCACTAGCCCAGACACTTCACTAACTAGCAGAGTCAAAAGGAAAACATCATCAATCTGTCCCGCAACGGGTATAAAATCTGGGAGAATATCAAATGGGCTGACCAAATAAACCAACGTTCCTAAAATTACCCACCAACGGTATTTGGGGTTACGAAGCACACTGCGATACCAGGCGTAAAGTGATTGGATTGAAAATTTCATATTTTGAACCTCCAGATTATCTTTAATTTTCGCAAATCATCCTAAAAACTCACGGTGTGAATAACCGTCCTAGTTAGTCTGGAAGACGCTACTAGTAATTTGTCAACAAAGATAAACCACTAGTAGCGGGTTCATCCCAAACAGGCAAAAGTTGTTTGTTTATAGGGCTGATTAATCGATGAGTGCTGATATCTGCTGCTCTAGCCATAAGAGATATGCCTATGTACTGATCTTACTTTGCTAGAGATTTGAGAAATTGCTCGGTATAGTCTTAAACTTCTGTGCAGATCCCAAAGAATAATCTTCTAATTTAAAATCAGCAAAAGGCTTCTTTTCTAACCTATTCCGTAGCGCCTCGTCAAGAATGACACCTGATGATTCTCTTTTAACACCAATAATTATTACACTTGTCTGATATGTCGTTAAATCCTGATTTGCCCGACAATCACTCCGTTGAAATTGACCCAAATTCAATAAGCGATAACTTTTGACGCTTGGTGTATTAATAAATAATTTTTTAACCAAAAATTGTATTTGTTTTGAACGTTCTAAAGCCACACGTTCTTGAATTAATCTATCACCTTTGCAAGAAGCTGTACCGACAGAGATAATCTCATTGGGAGCTTCCATTATATTCTCTATACCTTCTTGTTCTAAATTCAACTTCAGAAGGTCAACGCTAATAATTTCATCATTGTATTTAATTTGAAAGTTGCTACCTAAAAGCCATTTATAGTTTAGTGATAAAACCGCTATATTAAACTCAGCAATCCTTCCTTGACTATCCCTACCTTCTTGGTAAGAAAAATAATCAATATTACCTTTTTTTTCTGGATATTGTCTGTAATAAGATGTTTCAGAAAAATCTGATTTCCGCATGGCTAAAGCCACTACACTAAGCAATCCTAATATTGCTAATAAGACTGCAAAAAATGTTAATATCGGCACTTTTTCCGGCTGCTGATTTGGAGGTAATGAGTTTTTATTAATATCTACAGATAAATCTTCAAGGTTAGAATTTTCTAGAATATTACTATTTGTCGGAGTCGTGTCTGTTAATTGAGTTTCTATTTCTTCTAGGGAATGCAAAATTTCTTCAGTACTGGCAGGACGTTGTTCTATATCTGATGCTGTTAGCCAATCAATTAAATTCAATAGTAAGGGTGAAATATGGGTAGCATGATTTTGCCAGTGCAACAAATTTTGCTGGACATCATACATCTCTAAAGGATGGTGTCCTGTCAGCAAGAATACAAAAGTGCGTCCCAAAGCAAAGAAATCTGACTGCGGTACTGCTTGACCATTCATTTGTTCTGGGGCGCTGTAGC
The DNA here is from genome assembly GCF_034530635.1 of Nostoc sp. EspVER01. NCBI lineage: Bacteria > Bacillati > Cyanobacteriota > Cyanophyceae > Nostocales > Nostocaceae > Nostoc > Nostoc sp. EspVER01. The sequence continues at coordinate 11,313 of NZ_JAVRCS010000016.1, read as the reverse complement.
CAGATGACATAAGTGCTGTCATCTTGTCGCCGTTGCTTAGTTGGTCTTGGTAGGTTTTATTAATTTCATTGGCGGTGCCAAAATCAATCAGTACTAGATTCCCCCCACTCTGCTCAAGGGGGGATCTAATCATGATATTAGATGGCTTAATATCTCGATGTAGGTACTGTTTTCCATGCACTACATCTAAAATTTCTATCAACTGTCTTAACCAGTCTATGGCTTGTTCTTGAGATATGGGACTATTTTGCTGCTGTAGCCACTGTTCTAAGTTGTAGCCATCGATTTTTTCCATTGCAATGCAATGCAACACTAAACCATTTCGGGTTTGATACTGGAAGTAACTATCTTCTTTAGGAATTCCGGGATGCTTGAATTGTCCCAACACCGTTACTTCTTGCTGAAATAGTTCTACTGCTTTGGCGTCGCCTGATAAATCTTCTTTGAGTATCTTGAGAATTTTGGGGGTATCTTGCTCGTATGCCTCATAAACTTTACTAAAACCTGTTGTCTCACTCAACAGGCACGTTACCCGATAACGCCCTAGCAATTCTAGATGGGAACCACAACTTTGACAAAAGCGGTTTTGCTGATTATTCGGGTGATTTGGTTTAGGGCAAACAGGGTTGATACAAAGGCTCATGACAGGAGAGTGGGGAGTGGGGAGATGAGGGGGCAGGAGAGGCTGGGGAGCTGGGGAGCTGGGGAAAAGGTTAGAGGTTAAAGGTTAAAGGGAAAAGGAATAAATTTAATCTTTCCCCTTTTCCCCTTACCCTTTTCCCCTTACCCCTTTCCCTTTCCCCATGCCCAATCCCTCTAGACATCGCTCCTATTAATTCTTCTGTTGCTGTATGACTAATCCCGTCTAATAATCATGAGATTTTTGATCTGTGTTCTGCCAAGAAAGCTGCCACAGTTTGGTTAAATGTCTCTGGTTGTGTCAAAAATGGCCAATGATTGCCGGGAACTTGGCAGATACGTAAGTTTTGAAGATAGGTTTTGTAGGGTTGAATTTGCCAATTTTGGCGATTCAATCCTTGTTTTGGCTGTACGAATAGGGCAGGGGTGTCAAGGGGAATTGTAAAACCGGGCACTTGCATCACTGCCTCAAAAATGCCGTCGCGGGTGGCTATGGTAAATTTGCTGCCCCAACTTCCATCGGGTTTTTGTTCTATTCCTGCTTGGAAGACTTGCTGTTGTAAAGGACTCCATCCTTGATATTGCTTTAATTGCCGTGCTTGTTGTTCCGCTTCTTCATGGCTGGCAAAGGGCCCCATGCTTTTAAGAAAAGGCAAGAAGCGATATAACATTGGGAAAGTTACCCTGAAAAGACTGGGCATTTTCCAGATAAAAATCGGATCGACAAGAATTATACTCCGTAAACGCTTTGGGTTTTGTCTTGCCCAGATGGCGGCTAATTTTCCTGTCCACGAGTGACTTACAATATGGGCAAAAGTCCATCCAAGACTATCCATGAGTGCTTCAAGGTCTGCGATCGCACTCTCAAAGCTATAATCTATCTCTGGTTTACTAGTTTGGCCATGTCCGCGCATATCTGGCGCAACTATGTGGTAATCCGCCGCCAAGTAATCTCCTAAACTAGACCACACCAAAGCATGGTCGCCTAAGCCATGTAACAGCAGTAAAGGTTCTTGACCTTGATTCCATTCTAAATAAGAAAGTTGGATATCAGGCTTTGATAAAGTTTGACGTACAGGCATCATTGCACATCCAGGCTTAGATAGTTTTGCGTTTATATGGTACTGCGAAAGAAGATGGGGAGCAGGGGGGCAGGGGAGCAGAGGAGGCAGGGGAAAAGGTTAAAGGTTAAAGGGAAAAGGAATAAATTTAATCTTTCCCCTTTTCCCCTTACCCTTTTCCCCATGCCCCATGCCCAATTCAATTGTTACCATTTACCACTTTATGACTCTGAGGATTGTACCAATTGACACGAAATAATGACGCTAATGAATGCCAAGATCAAGAAAAGGATGCCCCAAGGATATTAAAAGTACTATGCCAGAATTACACCAATCAATTGCCCAGCATTATCACGAACGGACTAAATACAACCCTGAGACTCTCGCTTCTAAAAGTCAGCGGTTAGACTGGACTAAACAGCCAGTGCCCTTCAAAGAATACAAAATTGGCTCTACTTTTGATCTCAAACCCTATATCCAAGAAAAAGCAGAGGCTTATGCTAATAACCCAGATGCTCAATGGTGGCAAAGACTTTCACGGCTATTGTTTCGCAGTTATGGATTGACGGCGAAAATGCCTTCTATGGGTAGTGCAGTTTATTTACGCGCTGCTCCCAGTGCAGGTGGACTATACCCTGCCGAGGTGTATGTGGTTTCCCGTGGTACGTCGTTATTGCCACCTGGTCTATATAACTACCAGTGTCGAACTCATTCTCTCATGCATTATTGGGAAAGTGATGTTTGGCAAACTCTTCAAGAGTCTTGTTTCTGGCATCCTTCTTTAGAAAATACCCAATTAGCAATTATTATCACTGCGGTTTTCTATCGTTCTGCGTGGCGCTATGAAGATCGGGCTTATCGGCGGATTTTTCTGGATACGGGACACTTGTTGGGTAATATCGAGCTAGCTGGTGCGATTACTGATTATCGCCCCCATTTAATCGGCGGCTTTGTGGATGAATCGGTCAACGATCTGCTTTATGTCGATCCGCAACAAGAAGGTGCGATCGCTGTCTTACCTCTGGCAGACTTGTTAGATGTGAATCAAAATTTACCATTGGGATGTACTGCTTTACCTTCCGCTACTGAAACCAGTTATCCTCAAATCCCTGATGGCGAATTACTAACATATTTCCATCGACACACCCAGATCCAATCAGGTGTAACTGGTAATCTTAATCTACCAACTATTAAACAAGAAAAATCTTTGGAGGATAAATACAATTTTCCTTTCTGTTTAAAAATTCCCACCACTACTGCACCTATAAACTGGGGACAAAAACTATCAGAACTGGAAACTACTATGTATAAGCGACGCTCTACCCGCGCTTACAATGGTGATGATTTAAGCTTCGATGAATTGAAAAGTTTACTCGATTTCACTTACCAACCGCAAAATTACATCGACCAAAGCTTAGATATTTCTCCAGACTACTTCGATCTAAATTTAATCGAAACGTTCATTGCTGTTTGCGGAGTTAAAGGACTGGAGGCGGGTTGTTACTATTACGCACCCAAAGCCCAAGAGTTACGCCAAATCCGGTTTAAAAACTTTCGGCGAGAGTTACATTTTCTCTGTTTAGGACAAGAATTAGGGCGGGATGCCGCAGCAGTGTTATTTCATACAGCCGATTTGAAAGCTGCGATCGCACAATATGGCGATCGCGTTTACCGTTACTTACACATGGATGCCGGTCATTTGGGACAACGCCTGAATTTAGCAGCAATGCACCTGAATGTAGGCGTCAGTGGTATCGGTGGATTCTTTGACGATCAAGTAAATGAAGTTTTAGGCATTCCTGCTGATGAAGCTGTTTTATATATCACTACATTGGGACGCCCAAGATAAAAATAATCGCAGAGACGCGGAGAATCCAGAGGTTTCTTTCTCTGTCCTTTAAGTCTCTGTGCAAGCTTAAGGGGCTACAACTTGGGCTAAGCTAAAACACATCTAATTTGCAGATGAAAATTTTCTCAATATCTTGTGGGGTGGGCATCTTGCCCGCCCTGATTATGCAACTTGAATGCTGATTAGCTTAGGATGCAGATAAAATAAGCCTCATCGCTCTTTGTCCTTGTTGGTAATGTTCGACATTTAAATTGCATATACTGGACGGGCAAGATGCCCATCCCACAAGAGTTATATTTAATTCGATTATGCAAATTAGATGTTTTTTAGTTTAGTACTGGTACTTGTTAAGATTTAGTATCAATAATTCGGCAACTAACTCGTAGGAATCTTCTATATCCATATAATCCAATATAAAAACTGCTATGACGGCGAATAAGTCCCTCCAAATTCTTTAATTCGACCGATATATTTTTGGATACCCGTACATTTAATTTATGGTTGGGGTCTAAATACCCATCCATGACGTAATTCAGAGTTGCGAATTGCGAATGGGGATTTTGGTAAATCCGGGTAATTTACATTTTAGTCAATTTTTCCTAAATGAATGTCCTGTTTTGCCTCTCGACTAGCTGTAGATGTGATTAGAAACGGATTATTAGGGAGAATTCTTTGAGCATCGAAAACGACGGTCGCGGCAGTGGCAGGTAATGTTATGGCTTTTGTATTAGTTATAGATAGCGTCGGCGCAGCCCAACCTAGTCATCGCTATAGACTGGTGAAGCTCCGATATTAAGCTGGTGTTATGTTGAATGGGGCAAGAGTGATAAAAAAGGGTTAATGTCTCTTACCTGCTCCCAGATATAGCTCACCCACTTTCGGGTCATTCAACAATTCTTCACCAGGGCCGGAGATCGCATCACGTCCCGATTCTAATACATACCCACGATTAGCCATCTCTAAAGCTTTACGGGCATTTTGTTCTACTAATACGATCGCAGTACCTGCCTGATTAATTTGTTTAATCTGCTCGAACACTTGTGTCACTAAAATCGGTGACAAAGCAGCAGATGGCTCATCTAAAATCAGCAAACCAGGTTCCAACATCAAAGCTTTGCCCATCGCTAGCATCTGGCGTTCTCCTCCAGAGAGAGTACCAGCACGTTGACGACGGCGATCGCTTAGTCTGGGAAACATAGTAAATATTTTATCTTTGATTGGTTTCAGGGGAACGTTAAGCACAAAAGCACCCATCTCCAAATTCTCTTCAACACTGAGAGAGGGGAAAACATTGGCGATTTGCGGTACGTAGCACATTCCTCGTTGGACAATTTCATTGGACTTTAGCCCCACGATATTTTCACCTTTGAAGGTAATTGTGCCTGTGTGGGGGATCAAAAGCCCAAAAATTGCTTTTGCCAAAGTAGATTTACCTGCACCGTTGGGGCCAATCACTGTCACCAATTCCCCTGGTGCAACCTGAAAATTCACACCTTGCAGGATATCTACATCTTTGATGTATCCAGCGTGAACATTTTGAACTTCTAATAAATAATCATTTGTCATTGGTCACTTGTCATTGGTCATTGGTCAACAGTCAAGCATAACTATTGACTGTTGACTATGGACTATTACGGAGTTTTTTGCAACTCTGGTCGTTCTTCTGCAAGAATCGCCCCTTCTACAGGGCAAACTTGGAGACAGATACCACAGTCGATGCAAGTAGCAAAGTCAATCCAGTACCAATCAGTTCCCTTGGTGTTTTTGCCTGGGCCATCATGAATACAAGCTACTGGACAGGCATCTACGCAGTCTGCAACGCCTTCACAGACTTCTGTAACAATTGTATGCGGCATGTTCTCGATTCCCTCTTTTCTGTATCGGCTATTTCTAGCCTAGCAGGGGAGGGGGCATGGGGCAGAGGGAGGGAGCAGGGGAGGCAGGGGGGCAGGGGAAAAGGTTAAAGGTTAAAGGGAAAAGGAATAAATTTAATATTTCCCCTTTTCCCCTTACCCTTTTCCCCATACCCAATGCCCAATTCCCAACTCACTTAACCCAATGGTTCAATTTTTGGTGAACCATCAGCTTTGATCCAGGCAATTTGGGCAATGCGGCGATCGCTTGCATATTGGCGAATCGCCTCTGCATCTCTTCCCCCCAAGTCAATTTCTACTCGCACCAAATCAGTAGAATCTCTGAGTTTTTGTGCGTAGACAAAGGCGGCGGCGTTAGCACTAGCTGTCTCTGGTGCTACCAACCAGTCAGTCGCTGGAGTTTCCTGCGGTAATTGCTGAGTAGACAACAGAACTTGGTATAAATCTTCGATACTTAGTCCAAAACCAATTCCGGGGATGTTTTCTCCTTGAGGATGATATAGCCCCAAAAGCTGGTCATAGCGACCACCACGCCCTAAAACTCTGGCTTGGGATTCGGTATCGTTGACAACTTCAAATACAATACCAGTGTAGTAATCTATGGTTTGGATCAGGCTGAGGTCGAGGATTAACGGAAATTTTTTCTCTGATTCTAGTAATTCTACTAGGGATTTGAGGTTATTTACTGCCTCTCGCTGTTCTTGATCTAGATCCAGACTACTAACTTTTTGCAACACGTCTGCACTTGGCCCACGCAAATCCATGATGGTTTGGGCGCGATCGCGGAGTTTGTCACTTAGAGGTAAATTATCTATGGTGATGCGGTCAAGATGAGCGATCGCACTGCGAACTTGATCTTGGAGATTAGCAGGAAAGGCACTCAGGAGCGATCGGGTAATTCCCGCCTCACCTAAAATTACATGCCATTCCTGCAAACCCAGTGCTGCCAAACAATCTGCTACTAACAGTAGTACTTCGGCATTCGCCAGCAATCCGCCAGTACCTAACAATTCCACCCCAGCTTGATAAAACTCTTGCTGGCGATTATGCCTACTTTCCCAAGTGCGGCGAAACACATTGGCGTTGTAATACAACCGTTGTGGATAAGTAACACCAGCCATCCGAGTCACAACAGTACGAGCAATAGATGCTGTTAATTCTGGACGTAGCCCTAATTCATCATCTTCGCCATTTTGTTGTAGTTGAATCACCATCTGACGCTGGATGGCTTCCCCCGCCATCAGGGTATCCATCCGTTCTAAAGTCGAGGTGATAATCCTGTGATATCCCCAACGATGAAACACCTGCTGTAACCGATCTTCAATCCAGCGTTTTTTCTCCACATCCAAGGGCAATAAATCCCTGGCTCCCGCTGCTGGTTGATACACCATTATTTTTTCTTCCCACCAAACAAACCACCGAACAAACCACTACCAGATTTCTCTGGTTGCTTATCTCCATTATTGGGGGATGAAGTCACCTTATGATCGCTAGGTTGTTGTCCTAAAGCCTTATCTATTTTAGGTTTCCATTGCAGAGCCGTTTCGTCACTGGGATCTAATTTTAGAGCGTTGTCAAAGTGGATTTTGGCCATTTTTAGCTGATTTTGCTTCAAATACACCATTGCAATTAAGCTATGACAGCGACTATTTTTTGGTTCTAGCTTCAGGGCCTCTTGCAACTCTACTTTGGCTGGGGAAAATTGGTTTTTATCAATCAAAGATTGAGCGCGACGAATATACTGTTCTACAATCAAGTCTTCTTTTGGTGGGGCTGGTGTTGGTGCTGTATTTTTTGGTGTATTTGGCTGAGGCGTACCTGATTGGACTTTAGGTTGAGCAGATGGTGGCGCTGCGGATGATTTACCGGCACTCCGCATTAAATACACTAAATTCAACTCACTAGCTTGGGCAATGACTTGCTGCGCTTGTTCTAAAGAATCATATTGGGTTTGGGCTAGTTTGGCGATCGCAGTTTTATAAAAATGATCGATATTACCTGCCTCAACTAACTGTTTAGCCAAGTCGGTGTTTAGAGTTACCGAAGTAGACTCTTGTACTAGACGTTTGCCAATTTGCGACAAAATTAGAATATATTCAGTGCGAGTGCGATCGCTAGCAAGTTTTTCGTAAGCCGGGTTAACCAGCTTTGATAACAATTCATTACCGAGATGTTTTTGAGCAGCAGTTTCAGTAAGACTACTGTCTGGGTGCAAACGACGAGCAACTTGGAGATAGCGTTTGCGAATCTCTTTGACATCGGCATCAACTGGAACGCACAGCACTGCGTGATGATCTATGAAATCATATTTAAATAGTCCACGATCTATTTTGAAAGACATATAGAGTTTTTGCACCAAAGGAGCAGTTAGATTGCTTTTAGTGTACCCAAAGTCTTAGGGAAAGCCCCCATCTGCTACACCCAAGCTGACAGTGGTGGAACCCGTAAAAGTTCGTTACTGAGAGAGTCGTGAATATAACTATTGGTGGCAAGAATTCTACCTGACTCAATTTTGACAGCAGTACCATCGTAGGCAGTAATTTTGCCCCCGGCTTCTTGTACCAAAATTATCCCAGCGGCAATATCCCAAGGAGAAAGTCCCCGTTCCCAGTAACCATCGACACGTCCACAGGCAACATAGGCTAAATCTAGCGATGCCGAACCGCTACGTCTAACTCCTTGGGTAAGATGGGTGAGGTGACTAAATTCTGCGTAGTTGTTATCAGAGGTTTCGCGGCGATCGTAGGCAAATCCTGTTACTAGTAGGCTTTTACTCAGTTCAGATGTTGCTGAAACCTTTATGGGCTGACGGTTACGCGTTGCCCCTAAGCCAGCAGCAGCACGGAATAGCTCATTGTGAAATGGGTCATAAATTACACCAACTTGGGGAACGCCATTAATTAACAGCCCGATGGAAACGGCAAAAAATGGGTATTGATGAGCGTAGTTGGTTGTACCATCTAGAGGATCTATTGCCCAGAGATATTCATTCTCTTGATTACCTAATTTCCCTGACTCTTCAGCGAGGATCGAGTGCTGGGGAAAGTGGCGGCGCAAAATTTCTAAAATCAACTCCTCTGAGGCTTTATCAGCAGCCGTGACTAAATCACCAGGGCGTCCTTTTTCAATAATTGCGTCTTCTAACTTACCCAAGTAACCTTGCAAAATTGCACCAGCAGCCAAGGCCGCTTCTGTAGCAATATCTAGAAAAATTTGTAGATTAGTCATTTGTCATTTGTCATTTGTCATTTGTCATTGGGAAGGGTGCAGAGGAGAAAGAAATATATTTGGTATTTTCCCCCTGCCCCCTGCCCCAATCCCCATTCTTCAAAGATTTTGGCGGCGAAACTCACCGGGAGTAAGGCGCATGGGCTTTTCTGGGTTCCAGATTCCTTGCCCCATGAGTCTAGCCCATTGTTGGGCGCGTTCTAAACGCAGGTCATACTTGTGGTTGGGCGATCGCCCCACAAACATTGCATTCCCTTGTTTGACTAATTCTTCATTTAACAACACCTTATTTTTCCACACATAAGCTAGAGTTCGCCCGATTTTGTCTTTTGCTTCTAAATCAAACTCCAGCGTTACCGATTGTTCTACACCACCAATTAGATTCTCTAACTGTTCTTTTGCTGCTTCTCCCCAAGGGCGCTGTCGCAAATCTGGTGCATCAACACCCACTAACCGCACTTGGGAAATCAAATTTGGTTGTTCAGCCATGCCTAAAACTTCCAAACTTTGCCCACTAACTACCCGTGCTACTTTCACCTGGGCTTCATTGTTTGGCAGTTGGTTTTTACCTTGACAACTCACCAACAGCAATAAGCAAGCCAAAATCGCTATTTTTCGCACCCACTCACCAAAATTTACAGGCATCAGAAATTCGGTGATTTTGAATTGTTTATCGAGACAGAATTCTGAATTCTGACTCCTGTTAGCGGTAGCGGGGCGTTTAGCCCATTCTGAATTCTTCTTCATTCCTCATCTAAGGGTAAACCCGCTTTAATTCTCCCCCTAGCAAAATAGCGTCCAAACTGGAGTTCGTAGACTTCATCTTCGTCTTGTGTCTCCACTTCTAAGTCAGAACGGGGGTAACTCACACACAACAAGGCATAACCTTGGCGACGTAAATCTGGCGACAAGCCGATCGCCTCTGGTTGGTAAATTTCTCCTGATAACACTCTCACAGCACAAGCAGTGCAAGCCCCGTTGCGACAGGAAAACGGTAGTTCCACCCCTTGTTTTTCGCCAGTGTGCAGGATGTAGCGGTCTTCTGGCACTTGTAGGGTGTGTGTTTTGCCAGTGGCGCGATCGCGAACTTTAATTGTGTATGTACGGGACATCTGGATTTGCGTTTTAGGATTGGGACTTTCAGATTCAATCTAGAATATCTTTCTTTATCTTTGCATTTTCTGGGATTCTATAGTATGATCGTAACTTGTGACACCTGGAGAGGTGGCCGAGTGGTTTAAGGCGCAGACCTGGAAAGTCTGTAATAGGGTAACTTATTCAAGGGTTCAAATCCCTTCCTCTCCGTTGAATATATACAGTATAAGAGTTTCAGGCTTCACCCTTTACTATTTTACCGTTTTATGCACTGCAATATGGTTTAGCAATTTGGTTTAGTTGGTTTAGTAAATTGGTTGAGGTAATAGCACTAAGTACTATTGCTTGTACTACTGAAATTCATAAGTAACTATCATCTGTTTTATGGAATACTTAGGTTTTTACTTATGACTGATAATTGATAAGGTAATTCCCTGCGATCGCCACAATTGCAATAATTTGCACTTATTATTCACTCATGAATATCGTTACCAAGTATCTTGAAGCAGTAAGGTATACCCCTGAAAAACGGATGCCATCTTAGATGACACCCGCGATGCTATCCAAGATGACATCCCAAGGTGTCATCTTTTTTTGTAGGGGTATATCAGTATCTTGTGCCAACAATATGGGTTAGCAAAAAACAACAATCCCAACCTTGTGCAAGTGAATAAACTTTAACACCTAGCGCCAAAATCGCCTTTAAGGTACTTGCACCAAGTTAACGGCATAGTTTTGATGCTTAAGTGTGTTCATGGTCAATCACGGCATCCATAGACAGTGATTTTCTCGCGCTAGATCAAAAGCCAGATAACGATGAACTTAGGAGTTGCTTTTCAGTCGCGAGTTAAAAACCCCAAAAACATCGAGCCATACAGCCTCCAGCAGAAAAAGTTATTCTAGAACCTTAAGGTATTGGAAAAACATTTTCTTCTAGTGAGTGACTAACTCACGACAAACCGATTGAGGGTTAAGGCTCAATCGGGAGAGTTAGTGGTGAGTGAGCAAAAGCTAGTCCCTAGTGTGTTGAATCTCTCTCGCTATCGCAACCATTAAGTAAGAGCGCTTTCCACTGTTCTGCTGTCATGTGTGGATAATCTCGCGCCAACTCTTTTGCTCTCAACTCAAGCTCCATCGTGCGGTCATTGTTATCTTGTATGTGTGGTCTTGGGTATGTCGCAAAATGGATGCTATCGCGGGTAACACCTTCGATGCTACCGAGGGTAACACCCAATTTGCAGGGGTCGTTAGCGTACTCTATATCTAAGGGTTCCTCATCTGGTAAACTCATAGGAACTTGTCTTAATACTGCACTTATTAATGACTGTGCATAGTCTTCAGCCCACATAGGATCTATTTTGCAACACACAAGCTTTTGTCCATCCCAAGTTAAAGACAGTAAGCTGTATTCATCACATATTTCTCTTATCCAGCAATTCAAAGAACCTAAGCAAAAAATGAAGGTAATGGGTCTGTAGAACTGTACGATATTGTTTTTCATTGTTAGTATTATTGTTGTTGTCAGAATGAATATTATTAGCACTGGTTTTTAGTGCATAGGACTCTC